>JBLFXD010000869.1:0-3200 GCA_047611045.1 Planctomycetaceae bacterium
GTACACGCTGAACCGGATCCCGAAGTGACACAACGGCCCGTCAAGGTCCGGCGCAGGCTGAACTCGGCGAGAAATTACGAAGCGTGAGTGGACTCGTCGAAACGGTTACGGAATCAGACAACAGGTACGTTCAGTCGTTTCGCATCGTCATGTCAGGACTCAATCGGTAGGTTTGCGGGCCACAATTCGAAATGTGCTCAGCAGCGGTCAGGAAATTAAGAATATGAAAAGTTTCACGGCAACATGGGCGCTGGCCTGTGTGGTGATTGCGAGCGGCGTGGCGTGTGGTCAGGGCGGGCCTCGACCGAGTGACCTTGGAGCCTCGAAGCTCGATCTCGGTGAGCCGGGGATTGCTTGGTACACAACCTGGGAAACCGCTCAGGCCGAAGCGAAACGCAGCGGGCGGCCGATCATGTTTGTGGCGGCGGCGACTCAGTGCCACGGCGTTTCAGGCGTTTTCTGACCCGGCTACACCTCTACGCAGAACGGTCTGTTCGCGTCCAAAGATTTTATTGATGCCTCTCGAAACTTCGTCTGCGTGAGAATCGACTCGTACGAAACCAAAGAGCACCAGGAGTACGTCCGCACGTTCCTCGACGGCCGCTTCGAGAACAGTGCGTTCTGCCTGTTGGCTCCTAACGGTCAGGACTGGTTGACCAGAGCCGGTCGCGGCCCCGAGATGGTGCTGGGGCATCGCTCGTCGGTCATTCAAATGAAGACCGTCGCGGCGAAGTACCCGGATAAACAAAACGGCAGTCAGGCAATCGTCCAGGACTTTCACAGCGTTCGTCAGGCGTTGAACGTTGCCTCTGCCGACCAGCGAGTTCTGGTCGTCATCAGCGGCCCAGCCAGCCAGACCAATGACCTGCGAACATCGCTGAAGTCAGTCTCCAACGACGAACGCATCGTCGGCAGATTCCACTTCGACTTCGACGAAACCACCGACTGGCACAGGCAGATCAAAGGTTTGAAGGCCGAGCCCAGCATCATCGTCATTCGTCCCGGCGAGTTCGGCATGGACGGAACCGTGATGAGTCAGCTGCCGCTCGACGCGAACAACTCAGAAATCGTCAACACGCTGCTGACGGCCAACTCTGAATTCGCAAAGACGACGAAGAAAAAAGTCTACTCAAGTCATGTCTCAAAGGGCACAAAACTTGGCGTCTACTTCGACAGCGTTGTGCCCTACGGCGAAGACCGAGACGGCGATGGAAAAATCGATCACCGAGGCGGACCACCCTCACGTGGAAGCCGCAGTGGTCCACCCGACCGACGCCCGCCACCGCGATAGTTGTTCGCTATCCTTAATAGGTTGTGAGTTTTTCGTAGGGTGTGACCAGCGGAGCGAATTCCAAATCTGGCGTGCCGGCGCGGGCAACCGTTGGAGTTTGCAGCCGGCAGGATTGCACGCAGATCTCCGCGCCGGCACACCGTAATTTCCCTTTCGCCCGCTTGTCACACCCTACAACTTACGGAAGTTGCAAGCAGGCCGAGTTGCAGTTCGGACTGACATGCCGATGCTCGAACCTACGCGTTTGACTGTTCGAGCTGGCCGTCTTTCATGCGCAGGATTCGGTCGGTCGGCTCGACAAAACTGTGATCGTGGGTGACGACCACGACGGTGGTTTCGCGGTCGGCACAAAGTTTCCGCAGCAGCCCGAAGACTTCTGCACCGGTTGCCGAGTCGAGCTCACCCGTTGGTTCGTCGGCGAGGACAAGCTTCGGCTGTTTGAGCAGGGCTCGCGCGATGGCGATGCGCTGTTGCTCGCCGCCGGAAAGTTGATGGGGACGATGGTCGAGTCGGTCTCCCAGCCCAACCTGCTGCAACATGGCGATGGCCTTGTCACGGAGTTCGGTCGAGATCCCCTGAGGCAGGTATGGCACGAGGGTGTTGTCGACAGCGTCGAGGTTGTTCAGCAGGTTGAAGCTTTGAAAGATGAAGCCGACGTCGTCTCGGCGGTAAGCGTCTCGTTCTGAATTCGTGAGAGCTGACAGCGAGCGTTCCTCGAAAACGATCTCGCCTGACGTGGGCTCGTCGAGAGCACCCATCAGGTACAGAAGGCTGCTCTTCCCACTGCCGGACGGGCCGAGAATAAAGTGGAAAACGCCTCGCTCGATCGAGCACGTCACACCGCGAAGAGCATGAACGTCGGTCTGTCCTTTGACATGGGTTTTCGTGACGTTCTTAATCTCGATCACGGATTGTCTTTCGAGGTTTCGTTATTCGGCGACGTATTTCTTTGCTCGTTCTTAGCTCGGATTATTCGCGGGAAAGTAGGGTGTGCACCGCCCAACGGATCGAGAAGCGGAATGGTGGGCAATGCCCACCCTACAAATTGTTCGAGTCAGGCGGTGCCACCTGTCGCGGCGAGTTCTTCGCAGATTGAGAACAGCAGCGCGAGTGAATCGTTGGCTTGTTCCACAGTCATCGTCATGGGCGGGCTGACTCGAAGTACTTTGCCGGCGAGTGGGCCGAGGAAGTGGATGGCGCCTCGCTCGCCGTTGCCGATGTACGAGGCTTTGACGATCGCGTTGGCGATATCTCCGGCGGCGATTCCGTTGAAATCTGCACACTCGATGCCAAAGACAAGCCCTTCGCCTCGGACTTTGGCGATCAAGCCGGTTTCTTTCAGTCGGTTCAGACCTTCGAAGAAGATGTCCTTCAGCACTCGGCCGTTTGCAAGGACGTCCGTTGTTTCGAATTCGTCGAGCGTTGCCAGTACGGCCGCTGATGCCAGCGGGTTGGCGCTCCAGGTGTCGGACGCTTCGCCGTATTTCAGACTGCTCATGATGTCGCCGCGGCCGACGACTCCGCTGACAGCCACTCCGTTTCCGAGGCCTTTGCCCAGCGTCACGAAGTCGGGCTCGATCTCGTTCTTTTCGAACGCGTACATCTCGCCGGTGCGACCGAAGTTCGACTGCACTTCGTCCAGAATAAACAGGATGTCGTGCTTGCGGCAGAAGCTCTGGATCATCTGTAAGTACTCGGCCGGCGGGTGATAGCTGCCTCCGCCGCCAAGGTACGGTTCGGTAATGAGACAGTTGATGCGGCTGCCGAATTCGTCGTGGAGAGCCTGCAACTCCGCCTCGTACTTCGAAAGGTCGAGCGGCTGGCCGTATTGGCTGTAGTCGGCGATTTCTTCCATCGGGAAGCTGATGAATTTGACGCGAGGATCGCGGCTGGAATCCTGCTCGGAGCC
>JBLFXD010000870.1:0-3200 GCA_047611045.1 Planctomycetaceae bacterium
CAGTCCCGGAGCGACGAGGTCAAAGTGGTCCTCGCCCTTGCCCGACGCGTCGCCCATCCAGATGGCATCGACTTCGCCCGCCATTTTTTCGAGGCTCGTGGCGACCTGAACTCCAGGAAACACTTCTGCGAACGCGGTCGAGACGCTCGGGTCCGCATCGTAATAGTGCGTGATCTTTGTGTCTGGCAGCGGCAACAGATCAAAGTGCAGCTCCAGATTGCGATAGACTTTCTGCCAGCCATCGACAACCTGAGGATAGTGCTTCTTCAACGCGTCGAAGTCGCAGGTCGGATGCAGGTATTGTCCAAAGTGCCAGGTGTGCCCGTTCCGAGCCTGCGGCTTGCCAAGGATCGCCGCCGACACGACACCGATCCGGAAAACTTTCCGCTCGGCCGGCGCCGCAAACAGCGGACTGCAACCCGTTGCCAGAGCGGCGCCGCCGGCAAGCTTCAGGAGATTCCGTCGAGTGATTGACTGATTCACAGCGTGCATCCTTTGCAAAAAATGATTCCGTCAACTGACGACAGGAAAAGTTAAACGATCGAATTCCTCAACGTTTCGCCGCGAGAAACTGAAAGCACACTGGCGCCCCGAGTTCGAACTTCGTTCCAGTCGGTGTGAGTTCGCCGGTGGTTTGGTCGATCTTGAACTGAACCATCGTGTCGGAATTCTGATTGCCGACGATCATCCATTGGCCTGACGGATCGATGCCGAAACTGCGTGCCGTCTTACCGAGCGTGGACGTGTGGCCAATCAGCGTCAGCTTTCCGGACTTTGCGTCGACCGAGTATCCGACGATGTTGTCGGGGCCGCGATTCGAGCCGTACAGAAATTTCCCGGACGGGTGCAGGATGAGTTCGGCAGTTGACCCGGCCTTACCCGTGAAGTCAGCAGGCAGCGTGGTGATTGCCTGGATCTGACGGAGCTTGCCCTTCTTCGCATTGAACCTGAACGCCGTGACGCTCATTGCCTTCTCGTCGATGTCGTAGCAAAACCGGCCGTCGAGGCTGAATGTCAGATGCCGTGGATGAGTTTCGGCGGTCGTCGATACAAATGGCGGATCGTTGGCGGTCAGCGATCCCGTGGCCGCATCAAATCGGTAGACCGCAATTCGATCGAGTCCCGCATCACAGGTCACAGCAAATTGATTGCTCGGATCAAAGGCGCTGTGGTGAGCGTGTGGCTTCTGCTTTTCGCCGAGCGTCGGATATTGATCCACCCATGCCGACGGTGCGAGCTTGCCGTCTTTGCCAACCAGAAGACTCGACATGCTGCCGTCACCGTAGTTGGAGACAACGATCGTCTTCCCCGTTTGGTCAATGGCGAGATGGCACGGTCCTTTTCCGTTCGGCTCTTGCGAATTGAGCATCGTCAGCTGCCCCTTCGATCCGATCGAGAAGGCGCTGACCGCACCGCCGCCACCGGGGTACGGCCCGGACTCGCCAGCGGCGTACAGGAACTTTCCGTTCGGATGAATCGTTACCCAGGACGGGTTAATCATCTCAGCGGCGAGTTCCGGCTTGCTGAGCGCCCCCGTCGCTGGATCAAGGCGACTGACATAAATCCCCTGGCTCTTCTCGCCAGTGTAGGTCCCGATGTAGACCAGAGTTGCTCCCGCTGCGGCGCCGTCTGCCGATGGCGTCTTTTCGGCAGCACAAACGACTGATCCGGCGACCGAAAGAACCGCCACAACACAGAAGAAGTTTCGACGAAGTGCGTGCATTGTTTTCTCGCTATTGGTTGTTCGAGGGAGATTGTCTTGCCGCGTCTGAGTAAGGTGGACGGTAACTAAAACTCTCGCCTGGATTCCAGACACTGGACCGGAGTCAGAAGAAGGGACGCGTCGACCGAGCGGTCACTTTCAGGTGCCGCTGGCTGATCCTGTCTATTTTGGCGGGATCGATGAAATTTTCGAGTTCCTGCAATAAATGCTGCCGGCTGGCGGGTCATCATGCAAACGCGTCTTCAATGCTCACGTCGAGCGTGGCTGTGGATCATCGAGTGATAAAGCTCCGTTGTCATCGTGGCGATTTCCGGTGGAGAATATGAAGCCACTCGCGGAGAGACTTTCTGATGGCGACGATGACGCGTTTCAGTCGCTGTACGACCTGTGCAGCACGCGGCTGTTTCGATTTCTCGTTTCGAAGACCGGGTCAAATGATCTGGCAGCTGATGCTCTGCAGGAAACATTTCTCCGAGCCGTCAGGTTTCGAGAGCGGCTGCGTGACGTCAAGAGTCTGGAAGCGTGGATGTTCGCGATTGCTCGCCGCGAGGCTGATCGACTGATGACTCGATCGAACCGGACACGGCACGACGAACTGGTTGACGGGAATGATGCGAGACTCCATTTGATGCCGGAACAATCCGGTCTCGACGATCGTGAGGAACTCGAATCGGCACTTGCCGGACTCACGACGGTTGAACGAGAGATTCTGGAACTTCACTTTTACGGCGGCCTGACGTTTCGCGAAGTGGCAGAGGTTACTCAGACACCGCCGGGGACTGTTGCCACTCGGTATCGCTCTGTGATGGCCAAACTCCGCACGCGGCTGGATGTGGAATCGGCTTCGAAGACGAATCCGGTTCAGGAGACGAAACAATGACACACGCAGAAAGTGAAGAAGAGCATGCCGACCGCGACTCGGCGGTCGTTGATGCCTCCGAGCATTTTGACGTCAATCGGCATCGTGACCTGATGACGCTGTTAGACAATCGCGTCCCGCGTGAAGTTCCAGCCGAGGTGACGTCTGCAATCCGCTCGTCAGTTGCGGCGGAACTCGCGTTCGCAATGTCGGAATCTGTACTCCATTCCGAGTCAGCGACCAGCAGGTCATTCTTCAATCGGCGGCGGCTGTTGTCGCTGATGACTGGGACGCCTGCATTGATCGTCGTATTTATGGCACTCAACGTTTTCGTCGCGTGGCAAAACGATCAACGAGTGGCGACTGTCGTCGGCGTTCAACGGACGCATGCCCGCTTCGACACAACGACTCACGATGCGACGCAACTGGCGTCCAGCAAAACCACTATTTCAACTTTATTCGAGTTCAATGTCAGTCTCATTCAGCGGGAATTAAATCATGAGCGAATCGACTCCCACGGAACCGGCACCTTCGGAAGCAGACGAAAAACAATCGGCCCCGCCGAAGAGAAGAATTCGAAAGGGATTCCTGAAAATTCTGGGGCTGCTGTTCGTCCTC
>JBLFXD010000871.1:0-3195 GCA_047611045.1 Planctomycetaceae bacterium
CGGACTGGGGCTCGCAATTTCGTCTCGCCTGGTCGAACTGATGGACGGTCGAATCTGGGTGGAGAGTGAAATCGGCAAAGGCAGCACGTTCCATTTCACCGTGCGATTCGAACCGGCTCCGGAAGCATTTCTTTCTCAGTCAAGAACATCGACAGCGAGTCTCGACGGCAAGCGGATCCTGGTCGTCGACGACAACGCAACGAACTGCCGCATCCTGGACGAGATCCTTCGTAACTGGCTGACGCGACCGGTCGTCGTCGACGGAGCGGTCGCCGCGTTCAAGGCACTCGAAGAAGCACAGACGGCGGGACAACCGTTCGACCTGCTCCTGACCGATGCCAACATGCCGGACACCGACGGTTTTACTCTTGTTCAGAAACTGCGCGAGCGCGGCGACCTGACGGCGCCGATCATCATGATGCTGACGTCAGGAGGCCGCCCCGGTGACATTACTCGATGCGGCGAGCTGCGAATTTCCAACTACCTGATGAAGCCGATCAAGCAGTCGGAGTTGTTCGACACAATCGTTGAAGCGTTGAACGTGACGGCCGCGAGTGACGAAGGATCGTCGCATGGAGCGGGGCCGCGACCACACACTCGAAAGCTCAACACTCTGCTCGCTGAAGACAGCACGGTCAATCAGCGATTGGCGATCGCCCTGCTCGAAAAATGGGGACACGACGTCACCGTTGCCGGAACCGGAAAAGCGGCCGTCGAAGCATGGAAGCAGGGCGGCTTCGACGTCATTCTGATGGACATTCAGATGCCCGAAATGGACGGTCACGACGCGACGCGAGCGATTCGAGATTTCGAAGCGGGCACCGGGCAACACATTCCGATCATCGCGATGACCGCTCACGCGTTGAAGGGCGACGAAGAGAAGTGCCTGGCCGTCGGCATGGACAGTTACATTTCAAAACCGATCCGTGCTCCGCTGCTGTACGACAAGCTGGCCGACATCTGCGACCTGCCACCAGCTGATGGAAGTTGCCCCGCAGATCCATCGCCGGCACCGGCGGCTGAAGAAGCATTCGAAGACCTCTCCGATGACGAAGTCGTTGACTGGGACGCCGCACTGGAAGTGGTCGGCGGCGATCGCGAGTTGCTCGGCGAAATCCTGGAAGCAATCCTTGAGGAATGTCCGCAGCAGTTTGCCTTGCTGGAGAAAGCGGTCGCCGAACAGGATTCCGGAACGGCACGACGAGCCGCTCATACCATCCTGGGAAACATGCGAGCGATCTCGGCGAATGAAGCGATGGACAAAGCGAGCGTCGTGGAAGTTCTTGCCAAAGACGCTGAGTTCGACGCGCTACCCGATCCCGTTGAAACGCTCCGGCAGGCGACGAATTCTGTCTACGAGACAATTCGCCAGTTCCAGACAGAGTGATTGTTGGATTGTTCGACGAAAGCGTAGGGTGGGCACTGCCCACCAGAATAATCATCGATTGGTGGGCGGTGCCCACCCTACGGATTCGGTCATTTCATGACGACTCTCACCGCTCAAAAGTCAATCATTGTCGGCACGGCCGGGCACATCGATCACGGAAAAACCCGGCTGGTCGGAAAGCTCTCGGGCATCAACACCGATCGGTTGCCCGAAGAGAAGGCTCGCGGGATCTCCATCGACCTTGGCTTCGCGCACTTCCAGGCGGGCGACTTTCAGATTGGCATTGTCGATGTTCCCGGCCATGAACGTTTCGTCCGAAACATGGTCGCCGGCGCGACGGGCATCAACGTTGCCATGCTCGTCGTCGCGGCCGACGACGCGGTCATGCCGCAGACGCGCGAGCATCTCGACATTATGAACCTGCTCGGGATTCAGGTCGGGCTGGTCGCGTTGACGAAGATCGATCTCGTGGACGAGGACATGGTGGAACTGGCTCGGTGCGACATCGAAGACAATCTCGCGGGGACGTTTCTGGAAGGCTGCCCGATCGTGCCCGTCTCGTCGGAAACCGGCGAAGGCATCGACCAGCTCCGCGACACGCTGCTCGAAATCTGCAGCAACATTCAGTTGCCCGAAACACTCCCGCTGTTTCGCATGGCTATCGACCGGGTTTTCTCAATTCCCGGCCACGGCACGGTGGTGACTGGGTCGGTACTCAGTGGCGACGTCCACGTCGGCGACTCGCTGGATCTGTGGCCGGAAGGTCGCGAAGTCCGAGTCCGCAGCGTGCAACGACACGGTGAACAGGCAGACGAAGCTGGCAGTCGGCAACGCACAGCGATCAATCTCGCCAGCCTGAAACACGACGAGGTTTCTCGCGGCTTCGAACTCGCAACGTCGAATTATCTGAAGCCAACGCGGCGGTTACTGGTCGATCTGAAGCTGCTCGACAATGCGCCGATCGGGTTGAAGAATCGGATCGAAGTCGGCCTGCACACCGGCACGCGCGAAATCCCCTGCCGAGTCATCCTCAAAGGCCGACGGCTGGAATCCGGCGAGCGTGGTTACGCCGAGCTTCGTCTGGCCGAACCGATGGTCGCGACCTGGGGGCAGCGGTTTATCATCCGTCGAATCTCGCCGGCCATCACGCTGGGCGGCGGCACGATTCTCGATCCGCACATTCCGGATCTGCACAGAATTCGCGACGTCGAAGCCGTCGCCGAACAACTTGCCAGCCCGGTTCCAGCCGAACGTCTTGCGGCACGGCTTCGTCAGCGAGATTCGGTTTCTTCGTCCGACCTGACACTGGCCAGTTCAATCGGAGTTATGCCGGACGAGCTTCAGCAGCTGCTGTCGGCACTTCGTGAAGATGGAAAGTTGCTGCAACTCGGCCGCGGCGACCGGGCGTTTGAAATTCACGCCGACCGATTGGAATCTCTGGCGGGCTCCGTTCTTCGAACGGTCAGGAACGAAGTCATCCGGCATCAGCCGAGGCGCTCGCTGCCGAAGCCGACGCTGCTCACAGCCTGCCGCGCGATCACGTCGCTGAACCTGCTCGAATTCATCCTCGGACACCTTGTGAAGAAGAAGGAGCTCGTTGAGCTCGGATCAAACCTCGGCCCGACCGATCTGCAGGTCCAACTGACAAAGCAGCAACGCAAGAACCGAGACGAACTGCTCAACCAGATCACCGCCGGCAAGCTGACTCCGCCGCTGTCCAAAGAACTGGCAAAGTCACTCGACCTGAAGCTGCCCGACGTCGAGCAATTGCTGAACCTGTGGGTCGAAGACGCCATGCTGATCCGCAT
>JBLFXD010000872.1:0-3183 GCA_047611045.1 Planctomycetaceae bacterium
GAAAGAACCGTAAGATTCATACTCAGTTCAAGGACCTTTGGATTCGGCCGCTGGATTAGTTCGGACATTTTCATCCAAGTGGAATGTCACCTCTCCTGCTTGCGGGAGAGGCGGCCTCTCAGGGCCTCTCAGGGCCGCGTGAGGGTTGCAGTTCTGGCATAAGTTCACCGTTCAAATTACTTCGGAAGCAAAAGCCCGCTCACCCTCGGCTGGGACCGCGACCTCTCCCCCGAGGGGGGAGAGGTGAATTGGCGGACTCCACAGTGTTCGACGGTCGAAGGCTGGTCGGCGCACTTTGCAGCTCGACTCTTGAAATGAACAAACCACTTTTGAAAGCACATCACTGATGAGCACACTCAAGATTAACGTCATCTGCTGCGACGGCTCCGCTGAGAAGCTGTCTCAGATCGTCGAAACCGAACTTGACTCCGCGTTGCTGACCGATCTGGTTCTCGACACGATTCCACAGGAAGCAGCCGCCGGAGAAGCACGAGACCTGCACAACGCCGCTCACCACGTGGAACATGGTCCCGTGACGTACCTTCAGGAAGTTCACGAAGGCGGCTTTTCGATCCTCGTCGGTGATCCTGAAAGCCTGCAGGAGACATTCTTCGGCGTCGGCTCTTACGTCGCGTTCATCGACGACGAAGGTCCTGGGCACGGCTCAAAGGTCGGCCCCGACGGTGTGAAGCGGACCTTGCGCGTGCTCAAAGGGCATCTCGAAGTTCCGGGTTGATCGCCGGTTTTCGCGACATTTCAGTAAGTGGAACGCAGAGTTCGCAGAGGACTCGCAGAGAAACAGAGAGGCCTCTCCTGTTGCCTTTGCGTTCTTTCTCTGCGACTTCTGCGTTCAAACTTCAGGCTGATCGCCTCAGATCAGCTCGGGAATCGGCTGCCCGCTGTAGAGAATCGGAACCGGACGACCATCGTGATAGTGCACGCGGTCTGTTGGCACTCCGAGCTGTCGGTACATGGTGGCCAGCACGTCGTTGTAGTGGACCGGTCGGTCGTGCGGGACTTCTCCGCGAGAGTTGCTGGTTCCGATAATCTGGCCCGACTTCAAACCGCCGCCAGCCAGCACGATCGAGAAAACGTCGGACCAGTGATCCCGTCCGGCAGTCGCGTTGATCTTCGGAGTCCGGCCAAACTCCGTGATAACTGCTACCAGTGTCGAGTCCAGCATGCCGCGTTCCTGCAGGTCGTCCAGCAGTGTGGATAGGGCGCGGTCGAGATTCGGCAGACGCGTTTCCTTCAGCGTCTTGAAATTATTGTTGTGCGTGTCCCAGTCCTGGTTGATCGAGAAGTTCACCAGCGTGAACGGGACTCCGGATTCCGCCAGCCGTCTGGCCAGAATGGCTTCCTGACCAACACGAGTGTTGCCATACCGTTCTCGCAGGGCGGCGGGTTCCTGTGAGAGATCAAAAGCGTTGCGAGTTGCATCGTTGCTGACCATTTCAAAAGCGGCACGGTTGGATTGATTCACACCGTTCATGATTCCGGACGAGTCCAGCTTCCTCGAAAACAGATCCAGTTCGCTGAGCAGTTTGAGGCGATGGTCGAACCGTGTCAGATCGACAGCCTTCGACAGGCTGAGATTCGGTGGCATCTGAAACGGGCTCTTCGCGTCTGATGGTGGCATCCCCGATTCGAACGGGTCGTATGCCATGCCCAGAAAATGAGCCGACGCATACCGAACTCGATCGCCCAGCTGCCCTTTATCGGGTACGCAGACGTAGCCCGGCAGACCCGGCGTGCTGGCACCCCGAACTCGGGCCACGATTGATCCCATCGACGGTTTGTCGTTGCGATTCTTCGTCGACGTATTTGCACCGGGATAGTTATATCCCGTTAGCACCCAGTGGATTGCGGCCTCGTGGCTGGGCGTGGCGTGGTAGACGCTGCGGAGCACATTGAAGTTGTGAACTCGTTGAGCCAGCAGCGGCAGGTGCTCGCTGCATTGATAACCGGGCACGCTCGTCGCGATTGGTTTGAATTCTCCTCGGATTTCTGCGGGGGCATCTGGCTTCAAATCCCAAGTATCATGATGCGAACAGCCGCCTTGTAGCAGGATGACGATCGCGCGCTTTGCGGGCGCGTTGTTACTGGCGACCACCTCGTCACCGCGAGCGGACAACGGACCGTTCCATCCGGTCGGCAGCGCAAAAGCTCCGACAGCAAGGCCGCTGCTGGTCAGCAGGCCTCGGCGATTGATATTCGCGGTCTGGTTGTCGGTTTCTGAAATCGTCATCGGCGATCCCTGAGGGTTCTGCTGACTTGAGCAGCGATCATCTCTCGCAGCCACCGTACATTCAAAGCCGATTTCAGGTCAATGGTTGGCTCGCCGAGTGATCATATTCAAGGCGTGACGCTCCGGTTGGAACGATCCCGCTGGCGCGAGGGCTGATCGCGGCGTCAGCTATGAACTCGAGGAAGTTCGCAGCCGACTTCGATGATGGCGGCCTCGGCGGCGGCGAGTTCTTCCAAGCGGGCGTCGACCTCTTGGTCTGGGGCGTAGTGTTTGGCGAGGCGGACGTAGGTCGCGTGGTGGCGAGCTTCTGATTCGTAGAGGCTGCCGTAGAAGTCGCAGAGTTGTTCGTCCTGCAGGTGGTCTCGCAACAGCACGAAACGCTCGCAGCTGCGTGCTTCGATTAACGCGGCGATGAGCAGGTGATCGACGGCTTTGTGTGGCTCCTGGCGGCGGGCGAGTTCTTTCAGCTTTCGGCCGTACGTGCCGGGTTTCATTCTGTAAAAGCGGATGCTGCGGCTTTTGATCAGGTCGATAACCAGGTGGAAGTGCTCGAGTTCTTCCGTGACGATGGCGGTCATTTCGCGGCACAGGTCTTCGTTCTCGACGTAGTCGAACATCAGGTTCATTGCCGTTGCGGCAGCCTTCTGTTCGCAGTGCGCATGGTCGATCAGGATGTCCTTCAGGTTTTTGTCGACCTGAGCGAGCCAGCGTTCGGATGATGCGGAATGAAGATGCAGCATGCGTGTTTCTGTCCACGTTTCGAGATTGATCCTTAGATCTTCCCGTCGAGGCCCATCTGGTAGTACTTGTGAGTGATTTTTTCCTGGTTTTCGAGTAACCAGTCGATGGACGGTTCGTTGTTCATCGCTTTGTGAATTGCCTGTGCCATGGCCTTGCGGTGAATATCGAACAGGGCTTTGTGGTCGAGGTTGTCG
>JBLFXD010000873.1:0-3171 GCA_047611045.1 Planctomycetaceae bacterium
CGAAGGCGAACTCTTCGGCTTCCTCGGCCCCAATGGCGCCGGAAAAACGACGACCATTCGAGTTCTGATCGGCAGCCAGCGTCCGTCGTCGGGAAACATTCGAGTCGCCGGATTTCAGATTCCGGGCGAGTTCGACAGCGTCAAGCAGCAGTTTGGCTACGTGCCCGACACCGAGAATCACATCGAAGAATTCACTGGTCGAGAAAACCTGGAACTCTTCGCCAGGCTTTACGACATGCCCCTGTCGACCGTCGACGAATCGCTCGCGCAGCTGGAACTGTCCGAAGCGGCCGATGTCGTCGTCAGTGCCTACTCCAAAGGAATGCGTCGAAAGCTGCTGATCGCCCGCGAGATCATGCACCGTCCGAAGATTCTGTACTTCGACGAGCCGACCGCGAACCTCGACGCTCACTCGACCGAACTGGTGCGTGAACTTCTGCGTGACCTGGCTTCCCAGGGAACGACGATCTTCCTGACAACTCACAACATGGAAGAGGTCGAGCAAATCTGCGACCGGGTCGCGATCCTGTGTCGAGGCGAACTCGTCGACTGCGACACGCCGACGAACTTTGTAACACGGCACGCTGTGCGAATCGTGAAAGCCCAGTTCGAACAGGACGGTAACGTCATCCGCGAGTCGCTCGACCTGGACCTCGACGACCAGCGCGAACGCCTCGCTGAAATCATCCGAACCGAAAAGTGCGTCCGAGTCCACTCGCAGGAGTTCAATTTCCAGGACGTCTTTCTCAAGATCACGGGGCAGGCCTACACATGATCCGCTCCGAAATGATCAAAATCCTGCTCGACCGTGAATTTCGCAGACTGCGGAAGAACCCGTCTGCGCTGATGCTGCTCGGTCTGCTTTCGGCGGTGGCGTTATTAATGGCCACCAGCCGCCCGGTTTCCAATAAGTCTGATCAACCCGGCTCGAACGGGGCGACGCAATCCGCCGTCAACGTCTGGTTGATCTACGATCAGCGATCTGAATGGCTTGACCATCTATCCGAGAATCTGCCGGACACTCCAACGATTCGAATCGTCCATCGGGACCGTGTTCCCATCGAAAATGGAACATGGAAACTGCCGTCTCAGGATGCCGCCGTGGAAGTTGTCTATGGCGATGAATTTGCGACCAACTACGGTTCCGCATTCGGTACAGTCATCTTGAAAGGTAAATATCCGGGTAAGGATGCGGAGGTGCTTGCACCATTCTGGAACTGGTTCTGGCCGGCTCTCACTGAATATCACACCGACGGACTACGTTTCGAACAGTCCACAGAGCCACTCGATACGAAAGCTTCCGATGCTCCAGCTTCGCTCGAAGATACGTCTGTGGCCGATCTCGTCACCAACGAACTGATCGCGACGATGCTGCTGCTCATCGTGATGTTCTTTGCATGCTGCCACCTGCTGGTTTCATTCACCTCTCAGGACCGGGAACGCGGCACGCTGACAGCGATTGTGCTAAGTCCGGCTCAGACTTCTGAGATCCTGCTGGCCAAATTCATTTTTCATCTGCTGATCTCGCTCGGCGGCTGCGTGGCGATCGTCGCGATTCTTAAGCCGATCGTCCTGACTCAGCCGGTGCTCTGGCTGGTCATCCTGCTGACAAGCATCGGACTCATGTGCGTCGGGACGTGCATCGCGACGCTGGCAAAAACACAGGCGTCAGCAGCGCTGCTTGCGTTGTGCTACATGCTGGGTGGAACGGTGCTCTTCTACCTTGCGACGAAGTTCACTGCCTTCTCCTTCATCAAACAGCTCGCGTTCGAGAATTACACCTTCCCGATTCTCTTCGCGACAATGAAGCGACCGGTCAACGTGCTTGACGCTCCCGGCCTGGGGCCCATGTTCGTCCTGGTGGGAGTGTGGATCGCCGTCGCCAGAACCTGCTTCTATCGCTACGGCTGGCGTTGAGACTCACGCGTTCTTCGAAGTCAGAAAGAACGGAACGCAGAGACCGCTGAGGGCTCGCTGAGGAACAGGAGAGTCAAACGGTTCTCTCCGTCCTCTGCGATTTAACTTTTCAACCAGCCGGCCTATGGCTTCTCGCTGTTGTCGCAGGTGCAGACAATTTTGCCGCAGCCAGGGCACCCGCCACCGTATTTCTTCAGGAATGCAGCTTGAAGATCGACGCCAGCGACGTTGGCGATCGTCGCCAGCCAGGCCAGAACATCGGCAAATTCAAACGCCAGTGCTTCGGTTGCCGGACCACCAGCGGCTTCATTCTCGCGAAGAGCGGATGACAGCTCGCCGACTTCTTCCATCAGCCACATAAACGTGCCGGGAATTCCGCGTGCCTCGTCCTTGTCTCCGTACATTTCCTGAATCAACGACTGCATTTGTGCGAGACTCAGTTCCTGCTGCGGTCCGTCTGGATTGCTCACTCGAGTAGCTCCTCTGGCTGAATCAATGGCTCTGTTTCGTTTGGATAGGTTCGAATGTGGAAGCTAACGACTTGCCCAAGTTTCTGGAACACGTCGGTTGTGTTGCGATCTGCGATCTGAGTTCACTACGCTCGGCATTTCGTGACCGAACCAACCCTGAACTCCCCTGAGACAAGACCACAGGAGCAATCACCATGCAGGACGAAACGACTCAACAACACGCTGACAACCAGGCAACGGATGGCACTGTCGGCCGCCGAACTTTCCTCAGCGCCGCTGCCGGAATTGCCGCCAGCGCGGCAGCATCATTGGCCGGATCGACATCTGCTCGAGACTTCGGCCCGAATGCACAGCCTGCCGGCTATCCCGATCCGGACATCGTCGCCCTCGATGACCGCTTTAAGAAGTACGCACTCGGTAACACGCCGATCCAGCGACTTTTCCACAGCAAGGACATGCTGTGGGCAGAAGGCCCCGCGTGGAACGGTTCGGGCAAGTACCTCGTCTGGAGCGACATCCCGAACAACGTCCAGTACCGATGGCTCGAAGAAGACGGGCACGTCAGCAAATTTCGCCACCCGTCAAACAACAGCAACGGCAACACGTTCGACTTTCAGGGTCGGCAGATTTCGTTCGAGCATGGCACTCGTCGAGTCTCTCGCTACGAATATGACGGCACAATCACCGTGCTTGCCGACAAGTTCGAAGGCAAGCGGCTGAACGCTCCCAACGACGGAGCCGTCCACCCCAACGGCGACATCTGGTTCACCGATCCGGGTTACGG
>JBLFXD010000874.1:0-3164 GCA_047611045.1 Planctomycetaceae bacterium
TCAGTCACCTTCACGCCGAGCGAGTGCGAGTTGACGTCGGACGTCGTGACCGAACGCAGCCGGTTGATAATCGACTTACCCATGCGGGACTCGCCGCCGGTCGCTCGAGCTTCCAGGATCGCTGCGTGAATGGCAGCTCCCTTGGCAACGGCTTCTTCCGGAGCGACCTCACGGCTCGGGTTGCGTTTGCAGACTTCGACAAGCATCTGCTCGACAACCGGCATGTTCGTTGAACCGCCGACAAGAACGACTTCGTCAAGAGCTTCCGGCTCGACGCCTGCCTGCTGCATCACGAGCTCGGTCGTGTCGCGAGTTCGCTGCATCAGGTCGCCGGTCATTCGTTCGAAATCGCCGCGAGTCAGCGACAGCGTCAACGACTTGCCTTTGTAGTAAACCGGGACGGCGGCCTGGGCTCGCGTACTCAGTTCACGTTTCGCCTTTTCGCATTCCTGCGAAAGAATCTGCACGGTCTCGGGATCTTCTCGCGGGTCTTCACCGTGCTTCTTGGCGAACTGCTCGGAGACGTGGTCGAGGATACGACGGCTCCAGTCGAGACCGCCCAGCATGACGTCACCGTCGGTGGCCAGAACTTTGAAATTCGTCGGCGTGTAACGAACCACCGTGACGTCGAACGTTCCGCCGCCGAGGTCGTAGACAAGAATCGTCTTCTCGGTTTGTGCGAGTTCGGTGTTGCCGAGTTCGCCGCGTTCCCATGCGTACGCAAGTGTCGCGGCGGTTGGCTCGTTGATAATGTCGATGATGTTCAGGCCGGCGATGCGTCCTGCGTCCTGCGTCGCCTTGCGGCGAACGTCGTTGAAGTAGTACGGCACGGTGACCACGGCGTTGGCGATTTCGCCGATGTGTTTTTCACTGTCCTGCTTCATCTTTTTGATGATCAACGCCGAGATGAATTCAGGAGTCAGCTTCTTGTTCTGATAAACGACGTGGAAGTCGGCGTTGCCCATTTCACGTTTGATCGCCTCGACGACGTTCTTCGGGTCTTCGACCGCGATGCGTTCGTTCGACGGCCCAACGACAACTCTTCCGTCATCTGACAGCAACACGACTGACGGCGTGATGACTCGCTCATCCGCGTTTTTCAGGCAGTGTGCCATCCCGTCGTCGCCCAACTGAGCGATCGTTGAGAATGTCGTTCCAAGGTCGATTCCTACGGTTTGTCCGTCGAGCAGCTTCATCGATGTACCTTCGCGAGAGTTCGCTGTTGAAGTGAACGGATTGTGATTGCAGACGCCCGTGCCGAATCATTGCCACCATGCGATCGCGGCCGATTCGAGCCGAGAGTCTGAGATTTATTGCCGAAATTTCATCAGACTGATGTTCAACCGCCGTGTCGAACAAGCAGAAGAGCCAGTGCGCCCGTCTGACCGAAACTTTCAGGTTTCGAGGACTGGCGACCGGGTACCCTCTCAACCGTGCGGGAGACCGTAGATTTCGAAGGTTATGCATTCTGCCACTCGCCTTTCAGGGATGCAAGCAGCCGGGCCACACTATTAGAATAGTGTCAAAATGGTCACTGCAAAGCGAGTCTGAGTGGAGGTCTCCGCCGTCTGGTCGACAACGGCTCGCCTTTTCCTCGTTCTTCGCTGAAAACCTGGAGCGACACGCGTACCATGATCGGACTTCTCCGCTCTGATTGGCTGGAATCTGTCTCATGACGCACATCCTGATTGTGGAAGAACCCTCGCACGACAGCTCTGGACTGCGGGAGTTTCTGAACTCGACTGATTTCGAAACATCGGTTGCTGGCAACGTTTCGGAAGCGCTCGCTGCGGCAACCGGCGAGCCGAGCCCGTGCCTGGTCATGATCGACTCGCGACTTTCGGAAGGTGGGGCGTTCGAACTTTGTCGTCGACTACGCTCGCCGGAGGTTCGTCGTCGCATTCCCGTGATCATTCAGACGACTGCCGGGGTTGCGGAAGAAGTGCTGCAGGGACTTGAAGCGGGAGCCGACGGCTACGTTGCACGAGGTCTGCCAAACGAAGCAACGGCGATCCGAATCCGGCAGGTGCTCGAGCAGGTTCCCGCCGACCAGAACTCTGCATCGAGCGTCGATGGAGAGGCAGATCTCGCCGAGATTCGAATCAACGATCGCGACTACAAACTCGACACTTCACGGCAGCAGCTCTTGAACGTGCTGGTCTCGGCGTTCGAGGATCTCGCGCGAGTCAACGAGCATCATGAAGCCGAGCTCGCTCGCCGTCGAGAAGCCGAGCAGCGGTTCAAAGATTCGGAAGCGCTTTACGAGTCGCTGGTCGAGAGCTTGCCGCTGAACCTTTTCCGGAAAGATCTCGACGGAAAACTGACCTTCGGAAATCAACGCTACTTTGATTTGTTGAAGTCTTCGTCGGAAGAGTTAATCGGCCTGACCGACTATGACCTGTTTCCCGCAGCGCTGGCGGATAAGTACACGGCAGACGATCGCCGCGTGACCGAGAGTCGTGAAACTTACGAAGACATTGAATCGCACGCCGGAGCGGATGGCAGCACGCTTTACGTGCACGTGCTGAAGGCTCCGGTTTATGACGCCGCCGACAACGTCATCGGTATTCAGGGCATCTTCTGGGACGTTACTGCTCGGCATGAGGCGGAAGCCGCGCTGGTCCGCGAGCAGTTTCTGTTGAAGAGCCTGATGCTGAACATTCCGGACAATATCTTTTTCAAAGATTGCGACGGTCGATACTTGCGAATCAACCGGGCCATGGCGGATCGGTTCGGGCTTGAGTCCACGTCAGATGCCGTCGGGATGACCGCTCGGGACTTCTTCGACGACGTCTATGCCGACCAGATCAAACGTGACGAGCAGCAGATCATCAAAACCGGCAAGTCGGTTGTCGGTGAGGAAGAACTCGTTGATTGGCCAAACGGGTCGCAGACCTGGGTGTCTGTTATTCAGATGCCGATTCGCGAGGACGACGGCTCGATCGCGGGACTGTTCGGTTTGTCTCATGACATCTCGGACCAGAAACTTGCTCAGCAGGCAATGCAGGAAGCCCGCGACGCGGCTGAATCGGCCAGCGAAGCGAAGAGCAACTTCCTGGCCAACATGAGTCACGAAATCCGTACGCCGATGAATGCGATTATCGGGATGACCGAACTGGTGCTGGATACTTCGCTGCAGCCAACGCAGCGAGAATACCTGTCGA
>JBLFXD010000875.1:0-3161 GCA_047611045.1 Planctomycetaceae bacterium
GTCGTCGAACTGGCCACGGTATGCCAACGTCATGTCGCTGTCGAAGAGGAAGAAGTCCGGTGTGCAGGCGGCTTTGTACGTCTTCGCCACGGCCTGACTTTCGTCATACAGGTATGGGAATTTGTAGCCGGCTTCGGCTGCCTCTTCGCCCATCTTTTCCGGACTGTCATCAGGATAGTTGGCAACGTCGTTCGAGCTGATTCCGACAACTCCGAGTCCTTTGTCCTGATATTCGTTGCCGAACTCAGAAAGCTCCGTGCGGAGATGTTTGATGAATGGACAGTGGTTGCACATGAAGACAACCAGCAGCCCTTTCTTGCCGGCAAAGTCGGCGAGCGAAACGACTGAGCCGTCAATGTTCGGCAGTGAGAACTCGGGAGCTTTCGTCCCCAGTTGGAGCATTGTTGAAGCTGTCTTAACCATCGACTCGTTTCCCCAAACGTTGTTCTACCCAGACACCAAACCGGACTTGCTTTCGAACAGATCGTTATCCGCGATCGCCGATTGGCACATAGTTTCGTTCGTTCTCGCCGGTGTAAATCTGACGTGGCCGATTGATCCGACTGGTTGGATCGCTGCGGAGTTCCTTCCAGTGAGCGATCCAGCCGGGCAGTCGACCAAGTGCGAACATCACGGTGAACATGTCCGTCGGAATGCCCATCGCGCGGTAAATAATGCCGCTGTAGAAATCGACGTTCGGGTAAAGGTTTCGCTCGATGAAGTACTCGTCCTTCAAAGCGACCTCTTCAAGCTGCCGGGCGATGTCTAGCATCGGATCGTCAATACCCAACCGGTTGAGCACGCCTTCTGCCGACTTTCGCAGGATCGTCGCGCGAGGATCAAAGTTCTTGTAAACACGATGCCCGAAGCCGAACAGACGGAACGGATCGGATTTGTCTTTGGCTTTGGCGACGTATTTGTCGATGCCGCCACCGTCCTGCTGAATCATGCTCAGCATTTCAATGACCTTCTGGTTGGCTCCGCCGTGCAGTGGTCCCCAGAGAGCACAGATTCCGGCCGACATCGATGCGTAAAGATTCGCCTGGCTGCTGCCGACCATGCGGACGGTTGACGTTGAGCAGTTCTGCTCGTGATCGGCGTGCAGGATGAGCAGCACGTTGAGTGCGTCTTCCAGAACCGGGTCAACTTCGTACGGTTCGGTCGGCACGGAAAACATCATGTGCAAAAAGTTGGCACAGTAGGCCAGCTTGTTCTGCGGATGCACAAACGGTTGCCCCATCGACTTCTTGTACGCGTAGGCGGCGACGGTTTTGACTTTGGCCAGCAGACGAATGATGTCGTGATCCTGGTCGCCCTCGCCCGATTCCGGATAGTAGCTCGACAGCGATGTGACCATCGCCGACAGAATCGCCATCGGATGAGCCGTGTGGCGAAAACCCTCGAAGAACTTCTTCATGTCTTCGTGGATCATGCTGTGGTAAGTCAGTTCCTCCCGAAAGGCCGCGTACTGAGTCGTCGTCGGCAGTTCTCCGTTGATCAGCAGGTAGGCGACTTCCGGAAACTTTGCGTGCTCGGCGAGTTGCTCAATCGGATAACCGCGGTATCGCAGAATCCCTTTCTCGCCGTCGATAAAGCAAATCTCACTCTTGCAGGAACCGGTGTTTGCATAACCGGAATCGAGCGTGATCGCTCCTGAGGTCCCACGAAACTTCGAGATGTCGATCCCGACTTCATTCTCCGTCCCGACAACAACCGGCAGATCGTATTCCTGTCCGTCCAGTACAACTTTGGCCGTCTTATCCATCTTGTACGCATCCTTCTGAGGTGTATCGGACAACCGAAACAATATTGGACATCCGGAAAGAATCCCGACGCCGCTCAAAACCGCTCGCGAGCCGACTCCGATCGTACAGCGACAATCGCGTCAGACCCGTCAGAGCGTTGCTCTACCATGAAACCCGTGTTCAGATTTCCGGCCACGACAAAGGCGACCGCCGCGTATTGTGGGTTACGGGTTTCCGTTTGGCAACCAGTTCGGAACCACCCAAAAGCGTGCTGACCACCCGACTTGACGTCACACCGGCAGACACCGCAGGTTCACTCGTCTGCGTCGTCCACCCGGCGAGAGTAGCTGCTTCGTTCCGGAAGACTACTCTGCTCCAAGGATCGACGAAACCGCGTCACACAGCGGTCCAACATTGCCTGGATTGATTCCCGCGACGTTGATCCGGCCGTCACGGACGATGTAAATCGAAAACTTCTCGCGAAGGGTGTCGACCTGGTCAGCCGTCAGTCCCGAGTACGAGAACATGCCTCGTTGCCGTTCGATGAATGAGAAATCGCGACCCGGAAGTCGATCAGCCATCGTCTGTGTGAACAGCTTCCGCATTCCGTTGATTCGTTCCCGCATTTCGGCCAGCTCGCCGTCCCATTGCTGACGCAAGGCGGCGTCGACGAGGATTTCCCGAACAATCGATGCTCCGTGAGACGGCGGATTCGAATAATTCGTCCGGATGGTCGCCTTCACCTGACTGGCGACCGTCTTTGCCGAATCGGCGTTGTCCGTCACGACGGTCAGAGCACCAACACGCTCGCTGTAAAGTCCGAAATTCTTGGAGTACGACGACGCGACGAGCAGTTCGGCACCCGGACGAGCGAATTCTGTCAACGCTGATCGGTCGGACTCGATCCCGTCGCCAAACCCGAGGTAGGCGAAATCGAGAAACGGCAGCAGCCCGCGTTCGTAAACAGCGTCCGCGATCTGCTTCCACTGTTCGGCGGTTGGATCGGCTCCGGTCGGGTTGTGGCAGCAGGCGTGCAGGCAGATGACGTCTCCTGCCGGAGCCGCTTTGATCGCTCCCAGCATTCCGTCGATGTTCACGCCGTGCGAGGCGGCATCGAAGTACGGATAGTTCTCGACGTTGACTGCGGCCGCTTTGAAAACCTTCGGATGGTTCGGCCAGGTCGGAGTGCTGCACCAGATCGACGCCGACGGGAAGTTTTGATGAATGAAGTCAGCAGCGACTCGGAGCGCTCCCGTTCCGCCCGGAGTCTGAAAGGTGGCGGCTCGGTTGGAGGAGACAACTTCGTGATCGTCGCCAAAGTACAGACTTTGAGTCAGATCACAGAACTCAGCGAGCCCGCCGATCGGCAGGTACCCCTTGCTGGCTTCGCCTTCGAGCAATCTGGCTTCTGCAACT
>JBLFXD010000876.1:0-3153 GCA_047611045.1 Planctomycetaceae bacterium
GCGTCTAACCCGAGTCCTCGACTTACCGAACCTCGCCGATCGCCGCACCCATCCTCACCAGCCCTGACGCAATCATCAGGCTGACGCTTCGCGCTGCGCTGAAGCCAATGAAGAATGGACAGCTACCCTTAGGACGTGGGGGTTCAAGTCCCCCCTCCCGTACTTCGGTCAGCAAAGGACTCATGGCAAATCGCCATGAGTCCTTTTTTCATCATTCAATTTTTGCGTAACAAACTCGGAACCAGTCAATTCGACCGGCTTCGATTCACCGATTCACGGTTGTTGGTGCCGGAGTGGTGACAGGTCGTTCGGCCACGAGCTTACTGGACGGTTAGCAGGACGGGGCTCGACTCATCGCGAATCTCGGGTTCGTAGTACTGGTAAGCGACGGAAGCGGGAGCCTGGGCTTTGACTGGGAACTTCGCTCGCAATGAATATTCAAAGGCGACCGGGACACCGTCGCCGGGAATGCTGTCGAAATACAAGGTGACCTGACGGCCTTTGGGCTCGAAGCGGCGAATCAGTCCGGTTTCGACGAGCTTCCGGAACGACTCAATTTCGACGTCGAAGCCTGGCGGGATTCCCAGATCGACGAGCGTCATTGATGCGCGCTCCGGTCGGTGATAGTTCAGCGTTACACGCACTTTGAGCAGGTCGTCCGTGGCGAGTTGCTGAGTGCTGTAGTCGGTCTCGATTTGCAGCACGGGGGTTGAAGCGGCGGGTTCAGCCGTTCGCGGTGCGTAGTGAATTCCCACGACCTGACAGGCAAGACTCGCTTCGCCGTCGATTCGAAGTGCCACTTCGTTCTCTCCGTCGCGGACGAATTCCGTCAGGCTGATCAGATGGAAGACGTCGGAGTTCTCTTTGGTGATTTTCAAAGGCGCAACCGCCTGACCGTTGGCCGTAATCGTGACGGTCACGTTCGTCTCCGCACCGACGGACGAAGTCGCTGCCAGCAGCAGAGCACGCATTGCCTGAATCGTGGCCTGAGTCGAATGCCACGTTCCACTACCGTCACGTTTGGAGATCAGCCAGTCGAGGGCCTTCTGCGAAGATTCCGAATGCGATTGTGTTCGCAGCATTGCCTGCACGACGAGGGCGGTTGTTTCGACATCGAATGACGCGCCGCGTCCGTAGGTGACGCCTTCGCCCGCCGAATTCCAGAACAGGAACTCGTCCTTTTCGATGGCCACGTCGTCGATTCGGCCGATGACTTTCAAAGCGTCGTCCACACGATCGGCCGAGACAAACGCGTTCGCGATCAGAGCCAGCGTGTACGGGTCGGATTCTTCCGCCACTCCGTTTTCGAGGAACGCGAGGCTGGCTTCCAAGCCACTGAGATCGCCCGTCTGAGCAATCGCCCACGTGATGTAGGCAGTCGCTCGCAAAACGGCATCGGGTGAGCGGAAGTTGTTGATGGCTCCTTCAGCGATCCCACCGGAGGAAGGAACCCAGCTTCCGTTCGCTTCACGTCGGGTCAGCAACCAGGCTCGCGTTCGAGTCACCACGTCCGGATCGATCTCAAAGACCTTCGCCATGTCGACAAATTCCATCAACCCGTAGGCCGTCAGAATGTTGTGAGCGGGAGGGCTCCCGAACCATTCGAATCCACCGCCGTCGACTTCGTACGAAAGCAACCGCTGATAACCGGCGTGGATGAATTCAAGTGCCTTCATTTCGATTTCCGGCTTTGGCTGTCCGGTTTCTCGAAGATAATTCAGCACAAGAACGTTCGGATAAGTTGTGGATGAAGTCTGCTCGAAGCAGCCGTTCGGCATGCGGAAGATCGAATCCATTCCTTCCAGGACCTGACTGAAAGCACCGGGGTAAACTTTGACAAACAGATCACTGCCACCCTCGATTGCGTTGGCCGGAATTGTGATCGTCTCGCGGACTGCCTGATTGAGTTTTGCATTCACGACTTGCTCGATGCGAGTTCCGTCGGGGACGACTCGAACCGTTCGTTCCACTGCGTCTGAAAGTTTCGTGCCGATTGCTGTTACCGTCAGAGCGTGCCGACCCGGCTTCAGAACGCGGATGCGGTACGAAGCCTTCATGGCTGTTCCCGGCAGAGCCGAGATTGACTTCTGAGCGCTGTCGTCGACCAGTTCAAACCAGCCTTCCTGAGAGGCATCCAGCTTGATCGTCTGAGTTTCGTCGAGGTAATTGAACACGGCGATCGGAATGGTGACTTCGTCGTTCTGAGTCAGCTCGGCCGGAAAATCGATATCGATGAAAAAGTCCTGGAAGACTCGGATACCTTGTTCGAACGAACCGAGTTGCCCGCTCTTCGAGACGGCACTTCCCGCCAGTCGCCATGTGGTAATGGAATCGGCCAGTGACAGTTCAAGCTGAGCGTTGCCCGACTCGTCGGTCAGTAACTGCGGTCGCCAGAGCAGAGTTTCCGGGAAGAATCGACGCACCCGCGGAGGTGTGGGCTGGTCATCCAGACCTTGCGGATTGTCTGCAACAACGAGGGACATGGCTGTCTCGAACGGCAGCATCTCCCCATCCATAATTCCGTCCATTCCTGCGAGATCCCATTGCATCGCGTCATCTGCGTCACCCCGCATCATGAACCGGTCCGCGTTCTCCATGCCAACGGCCGTTTTCGATTCGGTACTTTCTGAGCTGCTCAGGACGAGCATCGGCGTAAGCAACGCGACCTGTCCGAAGACCAACGAAACGATGTTGCGGCGAATTGTTCGCGACTCGCTAAGCGTCTTACGCAGGAAGCCAACAACGCCCGTGCCGGCAAGCATCATCGCGACCACGATGAAGAGTCGTTGAGACAAGACGTCACTCGCGACGATGTCTTGATCGAATTCACTGGCCCACTTGGAGCCGACAAACGTCAGAACGGCCAGGCCGTAAATCGCGGGAATTCCCCAGACGAGTTTCCGGAACAACGGTGTCTGGCTTTGCGTATGTGTGAGTCCTCGCAGGCTTTGCGTCAGCCAGACCAAAGGCAACATGCCAGAGAGGCTGTAAATCACGACGATCCAGAATACGATCGATGATTGAAAGTTCATCGAAGCCAGGAACAACACCAGAAGTGGAAGGCCGCCGATCAGCCCAACCAGCGTCCAGAAGTAGATCCGCATGAGTGATCGAAATTGCTGGACGGCTGGTCGTTCCACCCTGACAGCAGAC
>JBLFXD010000877.1:0-3151 GCA_047611045.1 Planctomycetaceae bacterium
GGCTCCAACGGTGTGCCCGGATCGTCCGATCCGCTGTAACCCTGATGCGATCGACGGTGGAGCGGCGATTTGAATCACCAGATCGACCGCGCCCATGTCGATGCCGAGTTCCAGCGACGACGTCGCGACGATGGCTGGCAGCTCGCCTTGTTTGAGTCGAGACTCGATATCAAACCGAGCGTCCTTTGCCAGCGAGCCGTGATGGGCGAGGGCGATTTCTTCGTCGGCTTCGTCGTTGATCGCTCCGGCGAGACGTTCGGCAAGCCGACGGCTGTTGACAAAGATCATCGTCGAACGGTGCGACCGGATCAGTTCGACCAGTCGAGGATGAATCGCCGGCCAGATGGATGAGATGGCGGGTTGCGGATCTCGCTGCCGAGCCTTGCCAGTCTGCTTCTTCGGCTGAGCCTCGGCGAGTTGCGACATGTCTTCGACCGGAACCTCGATCGTGATGTCGAGTTCTCGCTTCCGTCCGGCTTCGACGATGGTCACGTCTCGCGGCCGGAAGGCTGAGTCATTTGCCGTATCGGTGACCGTCGGATCAAGGTCTGCGCCGCCGAGCAGTCTGGCGACCTCGTCAAGCGGGCGTTGAGTGGCCGACAAGCCGATCCGTTGAGCGGCCGGGCGATCGGGTTTAATTCGTCTCCGCAGTTCCTCAAGCCGCTCCAAAGAGACGAAGAGGTGCGAACCTCGCTTTGACGCCACCAGCGAGTGGATCTCGTCGATGATTACCGTGTCGACGTTGCCCAGGATGTCGCGAGCTTTCGACGTGAGAATCAGATAGAGCGATTCGGGAGTCGTGATCAGGATGTCGGGCGGCGTTTTTGCGATCCGTCGCCGTTCTGCGGGATCGGTATCTCCGCTGCGGATCGCGACGGTTGGCAACTGATAGGGGAGGTCGGAGTTTTCGGCCGCTTGCTGGACACCTGACAAAGGTCGCTGAAGGTTCCGCTCAACGTCGACGCCGAGCGCCTTCAACGGAGAGATGTAGAGCACGGACACGCCTCGGTGTCCGTTTCGGGAAGCGGCTTCGGAACCCGGCTCAGACGTCCGTCGTTCAAACATCAGCCGGTTGATTGCGACCAGGAATGCGGCCAGCGTTTTGCCAGAACCGGTCGGGGCGAGCAGAAGTGTGTGTTCGCCCCGCTCGATCGGTGGCCAGGCTTCGAGCTGTGCCCGCGTTGGCTCGCCCAGTTCTTCCGCGAACCATTTGTGGACAATTGGGCTGAAGAGTTCGAGCATCAGATTCAGGACACGCTGGATGAGGCGATAGCGACCGTCCGCGACTCAATAATCGGCGGTCCGTTGACCGAAGAAGTATAGAGAGCTTCGTCGGGCAGCGTCGCTTTCGTGACGATTTCGCCGAATTGACGAGAGCTGTTGAGGTCGCAGGGTGCGATTGCCGGTCTGATCGAACCGTCCGCCGGAGTGGGATGTCTGGCCGGTCGTCGGTGCTGTTTGTGGCTGACGCTGGTGACGATATCATCCGCCGCGAGAGAAACGCGGAGCTGCGGATCGCTCCTGTCCTGACAGAAAAGACTGCTCGATGCCCTGGGAAGCCTGGTTTACGGTTGGAGTCGTCTTTCTGCTGATCGTCGGTCTTGCACGCAACTGGGGGCCGCCGGATCTGCTGGCTCTGGGTAGTCTGACGCTGCTGATTGTCGTCGGCAGGCTGAGCGGTTCCACCAGATTGCCCGCTCCTGAAGATGCGGTCGCGAATTTCGGTTCCACCGCTCTGGTGACGGTCGGCGTGTTATTCGTCATTGTGACCGGGCTAACTCAAACCGGCGCGATGCTGCTTCTGACTCAGAAAGTTCTGGGGCGGCCAAAGTCTGAGAAAGAAGCTCAGCTCCGACTCCTCCCGCCTGTCGCCCTGTTGAGTGCCTTCTTGAATAACACCCCAATCGTGGCGATGTTTTTGCCCGTTGTGGACGACCTCTGCCGCAAGACGGGCCTCAGTCAGTCGCGACTGTTTCTTCCACTCAGTTATGCGGCGACGTTTGGTGGCCTCTGCACGCTGATCGGCACCAGCACCAACTTGATCATCAACGGCGAGATCGTTCGGGCCGGCCATGAGCCGCTGGGGATGTTCGAGTTGTCCTGGGTGGGAATTCCATGTGCCATCGCCGGGATGATCTACATTCTTGTGTTCAGTCGAATTCTGTTGCCCGATCGGCGACCAGCTATCAGCGTCAGTGACGACCCGCGGCAGTACACGGTCGAGATGACTGTTTTGCCGACCGGCCCGTTGGTTGGTCAGAGCGTCGAGAAAGCCGGGCTGCGTCATCTGCCGGGTTTGTTTCTTGCTGAGATCGCCCGGGCTGACGATGTCATTCCGGCCGTTGCCCCGACTGAAAAACTACAGGCTGGCGACCGACTCGTTTTTGTTGGGATCATCGAGTCCGTCGTCGACTTGAAGAAGATTCGAGGCCTCGTTCCATCTGACGAGCAGGCGGCGACGGTTAACGTCCCGGACACTCAGCGTTGCCTGATCGAAGCTGTTGTTTCGAATCGTTGCCCGCTGATCGGTAAGACGATCCGCGACGGGCAGTTTCGATCGACCTACAACGCGGCCGTGCTGGCGATCGCTCGAAGCGGCGAAAGGATTAACGCGAAGCTCGGCGACGTCGTTCTGCAGCCCGGTGACACGCTGCTGCTGGAATCGCATGTGGCGTTTGAGAAGCAGCAGCGGAATTCGCAGGACTTCTTCCTGGTGAGCAGCGTTGAGAACTCCGCCCCTATTCGCCACGGCCAGGCGGGGATCGCTCTGGGCATCATGGCGCTGATGGTCGCTGTGGTGACGGTCGGCGTGCTGGACATCATGACCGCCGCGATGGTCGCTGCCGGGCTGATGGTGGGAACTCGCTGTTGCACGGGCACAGAAGGTCGACGCAGCATTGATATCTCGCTGCTTCTCGTGATCGGTTCGGCGCTGGGGCTCGGCAAGGCGATGGAGACAACCGGAGCCGCCGAGACGATTGCCGAAGCGTTGATCAACTTTGCCGGCGGGAATGAGCGAGCGGTGCTTGCCGCCCTCTACCTGGTCACGATGATTTTTACCGAGTTGATTACCAACAACGCAGCCGCCGTCCTGATGTTTCCGATCGCTCTCGCCGCGGCGCAGAAACTGGGGATTGATGATCCCAGACCG
>JBLFXD010000878.1:0-3145 GCA_047611045.1 Planctomycetaceae bacterium
GGCGATCGGAGCCTTGCAAAGCGGTAACGGACTCAAACGCTGCCGCGACAGTTCCGAAGTCGGCTTCGAGCGTTACCTGTCGCTGGCGATTCTCGGTCGCAACCTGCACACGTTTGGTCGCCTGCTGATCGCCGAAACGGCACCGACAAGCAAGGCGGCTCTCACTCGCCGCGAAGCGGCCTGAGCAACGCTCATATCAACTGCAGAATCACAACGGGTCGTCGACCGTGAGAAAAACGTACGCGCCGACAGTCCCTCAAACACTCGAAATCGTCCCTCGAACCCGTTTCTGGACCGCGATCACACCCGCAGGCGACCACCAGCCTGTATTCTTCGACCGTTACAATCCCCGCATTAAACCACCCACAGCTCACCAAAACGTTTTCAGACACGCACTAGCTAATGGTTAGCCTGGATGCCCGGCCCGATTTAGGCTGAGCAGAGGAACCTGCTAATAAGTCCCCTCGGGGAACATCGACGGCAACTTGGGCATTGCTTACTCGGCTCAACCTGACACTCATCACTCTAACGACACAACTCGCTCCGGTTTTGTCGACCGACACGTGTAAAAATGATCACACCCCGAATGAAAGCCGCACGTGGCTGCCCCATCAATCGGACGCCAACGATTGAAGAACAATCATCCTGCTTAAATTGAGTCGTCGAGGCCCCAGTCCTTGATGCGTCGCTGCAGTGTCCTGACGCTGATGCCCAGAGAATCTGCGGCGTGGGTGCGGTTGCCCTGGAAGCGGTCGAGGGCCTGGCGGATGGCTTCGCGTTCCAGATCGTCCAGCGTCGTGTCCCGAGGGACCTGGAGTTCCGGTGCGGATGTCTCCGGTGGTTCGAGATGAACCGGGATGTCGTCGACCGTCAGTGTGTCTCGCTGTGCCATGACCACCATGCTCTCGATGCAGTTGCGGAGCTGTCTCACGTTTCCAGGCCAGTCAAACGACTCCAGGTACTGCATCAACGGCGGTTCGATCTGTAATAACGACCTGTTCTGCTGCTCGCAGCACTCGGTGAGAAAGTGGTGGATCAGCGGACGGACGTCCTCGCGGCGATCCCGTAGCGGCGGCAGCGCGATCGTGACGACGTTGAGCCGGTAGTAGAGGTCTTCGCGGAAGGTCCCATCGCCGAGCATCTCGTACAGATTGCGACTCGTGGCCGCAACGACTCGTACGTCAATTGTTTGCTCTTTGTTGCTGCCAACGGGTGTGACCGTGCTGTTCTCCAGAGCGCGCAACAGTTTCGCCTGGCAGGACAGTTCAAAGTCGCCGATCTCGTCGATGAACAGCGTGCCCCGGTCAGCAGCCTGAAAACGGCCTTCGCGATCGCCAGCGGCACCAGTGAATGAGCCCTTCACGTGTCCGAACAGTTCGCTTTCCACCAACGCTTCCGGAATGGCGGCCATGTTGACGGTGATGATCGGTCCGGACTTCCGTGAGCTGTTCTCGTGCAGTGCCGAGGCGATCAGTTCTTTACCGGTTCCTGATTCACCCACAATGAGCACGGTGCTGTCCGTCTGAGCTGCGCGGTGAGTCTGGTCGAAGATTTCGAACATGATGTCAGACTGAGCAATGATCGACTCAAAGCCATTCCGGTGAGACATCAGTTGCGCCCGCTCGGTCAGACACCGGCGAATCCGTTCCAGAAGCTGATCGGGGTCGACCGGTTTGGTCAGGTAGTCGTCCGCTCCCAGTTTCATCGCCTCGACGGCCGACTCGACGGCGCCAAAAGCGGTCAGCAGGATGAACGGCGTTGTCGGATGACGCTCTCGCCACGACCGCAGCAGATCGACTCCGTTTGGCCCATTGCCGAGTCGCAGGTCCGAGACAACGACATCGATTTCGCGATCAATCCAGAGCAAAGCTGCTTCGACACTGGCCGCAGTTTCGGGCGTGAAATTCTCCATGCGGAGAACTCGGGCGAGTGCGTCGCGTTCTGCCTGTTCGTCTTCGACGATCAGAATGCGATGTTGTGCGGACATAAGAACGATCATCCATTTCGTACAGTTGCGTTGAGCATTGCTGGGTTTCCTTCTGCCGACCGTGGCGATGCTGGCATCGCCTGTCGAGGGAGTTTCACTCGGAACACGGCACCTGTGTCATAGCCGGTAGCCTTGCTGTGGGCTGAATTGCTTTCTTCGAGATTGGGTTCCTCGCAGGCCACTGTTCCTCCAGCTTCTTCTACAAATCGCTGTGCCAGTGCGAGACCGAGTCCGGTCCCCGTTTCGCGTGTGGAATAGAAGGGTTCAAAAATGCGGTTTCGTTCCGATTGTGGGATTCCGGGGCCGTCGTCGGCAACGATGATCTCTGCCTGAGTCTCATCGGCTCGCAGTGTCAGAGAGACTCGTCCGCTGGTTCCGACAGCTTCGCGGGCATTGTTAAGCAAATTGAGCAGCGTCTGTCTTAGCCGGTCCGGGTCAATGACGACATGCACGGCTTCCTGCGGCGTATCCACGGAGAACTCAATGCAGTCTCGCTCGATGACCTGCATCAGGAATCCACTGATCGATTCGAGTTCGGAGTTCAGCTCGACCGTCTCGGCGACAGCCTGATCCGGCCGGGCGTAGCCGAGCAAAGTTTTCATCAATCCGCTAACCCGATCGATCTCGCGATTGGATTCCTCCACGGCCAGTTGGATTTCGTCTTCCGACAGTGTGCCCTTGCCGAGCAGTACGTTTCGCAGCGCATGCAGATTCAGGCGGATAGCGTTGAGCGGATTCCGGATTTCGTGCGCGAGGGCTCCAACCAATCGCCCGAGGTCCGAGAGCTGTTTCACACGGGCCATGCTGATGGCCTGTTGCAGCGCTGCGTAGTGACGGTTGATCCGCTGCAGCGAAACCGCAGCCAGCAGAACGACGACGAACACGGAGCTGACGATGAATATCCATCGCTGCCGAACCAAAGTCTGACGTGCGGCGACTTGTCCGTCGAACCACGACTGATCGAACCCCGAGTGGTAGAAGCCAACCACCCGTCCGTTCAGTGCGATCGGAATCACAATGTCAAATGCCGGTCGGTTTCCACTGAGCGCCCGACTGCGCGTCAGGAAGACGTCGCCGGATTCGGAGGCTTCCGGGACCGACTTACTCTGCCAGGCATCTTCAAGTTGCAGACCGATGAGCTGCTCATCGCTGTGCATG
>JBLFXD010000879.1:0-3142 GCA_047611045.1 Planctomycetaceae bacterium
AAACAATCCAATTGACCAATTCGTGAATGTAAAGTTAGCAGAGGCAAATTTGTCGCCAGAGGAGCGAGCGTCGAAGGAAACTCTGATCCGTCGCGCAACGCTCGACCTGACGGGCCTGCCGGCGACGATCAAAGAGATCGACGCGTTTGTGGCAGACGATTCCAAAGACGCATTTGAACGAGTCGTGGATCGGCTGCTGAGTTCGGCCAAGTACGGCGAACACATGGCGAGGTACTGGCTCGACGCCGCACGGTACGGAGACACGCACGGGCTGCACCTGGACAACGAACGGTCGATCTGGCTGTACCGGAACTGGGTGATCGACTCGTTTAATCGGAACCAGAAGTTTGACCAATTCACGATCGAACAACTCGCGGGCGATCTGTTGCCTGAACCAACTTTACAGCAGCGAGTCGCGACCGGTTTCAATCGATGCAACGTGACGACCAGCGAAGGCGGTTCGATCGACGACGAGTATTACATGCGGTACGCCGTCGATCGCGTTGAGACAACCGCGACCGTCTGGCTGGGGCTGACCGCCGGCTGTGCCGCGTGCCACGATCACAAGTTTGACCCGCTGACGCAGAAGGAGTTTTACCAGCTCTTCTCGTACTACTTCAGCCTGACCGAACGGGCGATGGATGGAAACGCTTTGTTGCCACCGCCAAGCGTCCAGGTCCCGTCCGAAGAACAGGTCGCTCAGAAGAAGCAGTACTCAACTGACCTCGCTGCCACGAACAAGCAGATCGAAAAAATACTTGCCGATTTCAAGTACACCGATCCAAAACCGACTGAGCCACTCGGCGAATTGAGTGAAGAAACCTTCGTCTGGATTGATGACGAACTTCCCGCCGGAGCGAACGCCCAGGGCACAACGCCGTGGCAGTTTGTGGAAGCTCCCGACCACCCGGTTCACAGCGGCAAGAAGTCGCACGTGCGAACTGGCGAGGGCGAAGCGATTACTCAGCATTTCTTTACCGGTGCGAACCCCAAACTGAAGCTCGGCGAGAACGCCAAGCTGATCGCCTGGGTTTTCCTTGATCCGGAAGATCCACCTCAGACAATTCAGCTTCAGTTCAACGATGGCTCGTGGGAGCACCGTGCATCGTGGGGGGCTGATAAGGCTTTCGGGGCTGGTCGGAACAACGCATCGAACCGTCTCATCGGCAAGTTGCCGGAGCTTGGAAAGTGGGTTCGTCTTGAAGTCGCTGCGGAACTGGTCGGTCTGAAGGCTGGCTCAGAACTAAACGGCTGGGCGTTCACTCAGGTTGGGGGGACGGTTCACTGGGACGCCGCCGGAGTGACATCGCGATCTTTGTCGGACGAGCAGAAGCGGTCGCTCTTCGTCTGGGAACAGTTTCGGGGCAAGGTGAAGCAGCCCGCGCTGCCAGCGGAGATTCAGAAGCTGCTGGACATCGAAAAAGCCAAACGCACCGAAGAACAAACGAAGCAGTTGACGCTCTACTACATTCAGAATGTGCATCCTGATTCGCGAGCGATGCTGGCCGAACCGTTGAAGGCTCAGGCAACGCTCAAGCAACAACTAGCTGATCTTGAAAAGGCCATTCCAGCGACGCTCGTCATGGAGGATCGCAAAGAGCAACGGCAGGCCTTCATCCTCGAACGAGGTCAGTACACCGAGAAACGCGACAAAGTGTCATCGGCCATCCCCGAGTGGATTGCTCCGCCGGTGAAGGATGCTCCGGCGAATCGACTGGGCCTCGCGCAGTGGCTTGTCCAGCCGGGACACCCGCTGACCTCACGAGTTACCGTCAACCGATTCTGGCAGCAGTTCTTCGGCACAGGCCTCGTGAAGACGGCAGGAGACTTTGGTGTGCAAGGCGAGCAGCCGTCGCATCCAGAACTGCTGGACTGGCTGGCGCTCGACTTCGTCGAGTCAGGCTGGGACGTTAAGCGATGCCTGAAACAGATCGTCATGTCGGCGACTTATCAGCAATCTTCGCGAGTGAATCCCGACAAACTGGCGACAGACCCGGACAATCGACTGCTGGCACGCGGTCCAAGGTTCCGGCTCGACGCCGAGATCATCCGCGATCAGGCCCTCGCTGTCAGTGGTTTGCTGATCGACAAGATCGGCGGCAAGAGTGTGAAGCCCTACCAGCCAGCCGGCCTGTGGAAGCCGGTCGGATTTGGCGGAAGCAACACGTCAGTCTTCGTGCAGGACAAGGGCGAGAAACTGTTTCGCCGCAGCATGTACACATTCTGGAAACGCACCGTACCGCCACCGTCGATGGCGACGTTCGACGCTCCTGACCGTGAGACCTGCGCCGTCCGTCGAGCACGCACCAACACTCCGTTGCAGGCTCTCGTCCTGATGAACGACGTGCAGTACGTCGAGGCCGCTCGGAAGTTTGCCGAACGAGTCATCACCGAAGGCGGCGGCAGCGTCGAAGAGCGAGTCACGTTTGCATTTCGTTCGGTCGTCGCCCGACAGCCGAACGCGACCGAGTTGCAGTCTTTGACGACACTGCTGACCGAATACCTCAGCGAATTCCGAAAGAGTCCGGACGCCGCCACGAGGCTGCTTTCGGCTGGCGAGTCTCCTCGCAACGAGCAACTCGATGCGAACGAACTGGCGGCCTGGACAATGGTGACTCACTTGCTGCTCAACTTGAGCGAGTCAGTCACCAAAGGCTGAACCAGTCTGTTAAGGACGTGTGCCACTGGCTTTGCCAGTGTTATCTGGAATCGGAGCTTACTGTCGTTTTCGCACTGGCAGAGCCAGTGGCACACGAAAAAAAAGAACTGCCTGGGAATCGTTTGATCTCCACTTTCTAAGAATGAACGATCATGAATCCACTTCGTGAAGCAGCACTCGTTGAAACTCGGCGTCATTTCTTTGGCCGTTCAGCGACTGGGATTGGCGCCGCGGCTTTGGCGTCGATCGTTAATCCCGAATTGTTTGCTGGACCGTCAAGCGGTGCGACTTCGCAGGCGGATGGAATTCCCGGGATCCCGCACTTCGCTCCGAAGGCGAAACGCGTGATCTACCTGTTCATGTCCGGAGCGCCATCGCAGCTCGACATGTGGGATTACAAGCCGAAGATGCTCGACTGGTTCGACAAGGACCTGCCGGATTCCGTCCGCAACGGTCAGCGAATTACGACCATGACATCCGGGC
>JBLFXD010000880.1:0-3131 GCA_047611045.1 Planctomycetaceae bacterium
AGAACGTTGCGAAGTCCGATCGAGTTCTGCGTGGTGTTGGTGTAGAAGAAGTTCGTCGAGTCGATCGTCATGTCGCCGTTGTCGGGGAAGAAATTGAAGGCGAGGACGCCAACCGGCGGTACGATCGTGGCACCGCCGATTCTAACGTCAGGCCTTACTCCCAGGACTCCGGGTGCGGTTGCTGTCGGTACGCCGTCGTCGTTGGGTTCGAAGACGTATGTAATACCAGAGACTTCGGAGTACCGATCAAAAACCGACTGAAACAGTGTAAACCACGTTCGGTTCGTGACATCTGGCCCCGTTGCTGTCTCGTTGTAGATGAGGTCCAGCTGTGCGATGAGATCGCTCGGGTCTGTGGCTGCCGGATCGATAAGATCGTTTGGCACTTCAGTGCCATCTGGAACGATCCCCCACGTCAACGTAATGGCGTCGCCCTGGTTGAATCCAGGAGTTCCGTCCGTCGCGGTCGTCGTCCAGTGCAGGGCGTCGCGTGCGTCGAAAATATTGTTGTTAGTTGGTACTCCGAACGGCAACGCCCCATCATCGTTAAGGATCGTACCGATGCCCTGTCCGTCGGCGAGGGCGTAGTCGTTCGTTTCGACAATGTTGACGAAGAAGTTCTCGTCATCTTCGGCCGTTCCGTCACCGGTTACCGTTACCGAAAGCTGGGTTGACACCGTTCCCGGTGCGATAACGACGCTGCCAGGTGTGGCGTCAAAGTCGAATCCTCCGAGAGCATTTCCGTTCGCAAGTGCGTAGTTCACGGTTATTGAGTTTTGCGGAACTCCGTTCAGCCGGACCGTAAAATCGAACGTCGTTGTACCGTTAGTTTCCGTCTGTGTGACATCGTCGATGGACACAAGGATGTCGTCGTCCAGAATTGTGATCTCGCCTCGCGAGTCCGAAATTCCGACAGCTGACGTTGTTGAGAGGTCAACGAAGAACGACTCGCCGCCTTCGCCAGTCCTGTCTGACAGCACTGTCACAGAAATCGTTTTCGAAGTATCGCCAGGTCCGAATGTCAGCGTGCCGCTGGTTGCAAGGAAGTCCTGACCGGCGGTTGCCGTTCCGCTGACGGTTGTAAAGAAAATCGTCAGCCCGGTGATCGTCGGCTGTGTGAGTGACACTGTTAGCGTGGCCGTTTGGCTGCCAAAGTCTCCCTCGGTGATGCTGACGTCTGAGATGAAGGCGAACGCTCCCACTCCATCGATCAAGTCGTCGCCGGTTCCACCTTCCAAGGAATCGGCACCGCCACCTCCTAAGAGGACGTCATTTCCACTTTGACCTTTGATGACATCGTTTTCGGTGCCGCCGGAGATTGTGTCGTTGCCTCCACCGCCGAGAATCGTGTCGCCCTCACTGCCTCCGTTGATGGCGTCGTTTCCGGACTGGCCGTTCAGGAAGTCGATGCCGGCATCGCCCTCAATGACGTCGTTGCCACTGCCTCCGTGGATCTCGTCACTGTCATCGCCGCCGTTGAGGGTGTCGTTGCCAGAGTTTCCTTCGATGCGGTCATTCCCCGCGTCTCCCGCGACGACATCCGCATCGGCCCCGCCACGCAGAGTGTCATCACCGTCTCCGCCGATCAGTGAGTCGAAGCCGGCCATTCCGTTGATGTCATCGTTGCCCAGGCCGCCGTCGACGGTGTCTGCGCCGTCGCCGCCATTGATCGTGTCGAGGCCGTCTCCCGCGATGACCGAGTCATTTCCGTCTCCGGCGTCGATGCTGTCGTCACCGATTCCGCTGTCGATGATATCGGCGCCGTCTCCGCCGAACACGGTGTCGTTGCCGTCTCCTGCGTCTACCGAGTCAGCACCGTCACCCGCGTTGATAACATCGCCGACTGTTGAACCCGTGATCGTGTCTGCACCGTCGCCGCCGAGCAATGTGCCGCCCAGGTCGGCGCTGCCGATGATGACGTCGTTCCCGTCGTCGCCGTCGACCGAGATTTGCAACCCGAGTCCGGTGTCGATGTCAACGAACGAGAAGTCTGCTGCCGTCACGCCACTAATATCAATGTTGTTCTCAGTGTCGCTCCCGACAATTACCAGCGAAGTCACAGTGCTGGCTTGAATTGTCCCGAGAGTTGGGTCATCGGCACCGTTCACCGTGACCTGTACGGTTCCTGGTGCGAGCGGATCAGTTCCGACGACGATGCTGTCAGGCCCGTCCGAAACGATCTGCAATTCGCCGCCCGCGAACAGGCTGGTCACGGAGAGGTACGTTCGAACTTCAAGAACTTCCGACTGTGTTCGGTGTCTCGCGACCTTCCGGCGAATCTGCTTGCTGGAAAGTTTCTGACGTAATCGATCCATCCAGTTCCTGGGCATCGTGAGCTCCCGTCGGCCTGCAAGTCCATGAGCGGCAATATGAGGGGAACCCGCGTCAAACGATTACGCGGTCAATCTGGTGATTCCCCGACAGTCGGATCGGCAGTCACGAACGGGCAATCTGACACAACTGGAACATGCCGTCGAAAGCGGAAGTTTCAGGACGACACGTGCGATTCGTTCAATGCGTACTCGCCGTACAACCGGAACTCAATAGTCCGCTTGTAGGGATGGTGACGCCAAAGAATCGTTACAGCCGGCGCATCCGCATCGACACTCGGCACGCGCCGTTGTCGGCACCACGCCGCAGCTTCCACGTGCTCAGTCGATTGAAAGCCGCTGGCAGTCGTTGCGAACGGAATGCGTCGTTCATTCCTCAAAGCTGATTCTGTCTGCTGGTCCGGATGTGACGATTCTACGGACTAAGGTTGCTGCGACACTCGTACGAGATGGATCGATCCCGTGGCGAATGCGTCAGTGGCGAATGCGTCAGTGGCGAATGCGTCAGTCCTGCGCGGCGTCGAGCCAGGGGTTCTGGCCGAGCTGTACGAGCTGGCTGGCTCGGTGGCGGGCGTGACCGAGGAGCAATTCGCGGTCCAGCTCGTGGCGGCGTTCAACGATCCGTTGGGCTTTGAGGAATTGCGGCAGCGTACTGGCTAACGAACTGCCGGGATGCTCGGCTCGACGCTGGAGCTGGCTGAGGTCGAGTTTGTCGAGTCCCTCTTTCAGAATGTCGTCATCTAGCGAAAGAAACTGACGGTACGAACCGGGGTCTCCCTGCCGCGCGCAGCGACCGATGAG
>JBLFXD010000881.1:0-3129 GCA_047611045.1 Planctomycetaceae bacterium
ACTGGAAGTCACACTGTTCCATCATCAGGGCCACGTCGAGCATCGACGTACCGGCTCGGACAACGGCCGCAGCTCGCGACAATTTGGGAGATACCGCCAGGTGGCCCTCGTGAAAGCGAGGTTGGAAAGGCATAACAGACTCATTCGGGATAGAGGCGAAAATCGTTCCGGATACCGCACTGGGAAGTCCGGTCCTCATGGGTATAGCTCTTCGCAATCCAGTGAGCGTCAGGAAAGATCGGCGAGGTGGACGATCTATTCGGGGAGGGATTCACATACCTGCTCTCGCCGGAATAATCGCCTCGACACGAGTCTTTGGTACGTTGTGACATGCTGCGACAGCCCCAATCCTGTCAACGTTCGCGAATGAAGTGTCGATGCTGTCCGGATCCCAACGGCTGGCGGATCGGTCTTTCCGAATGGTTTGCCCCTACGCGATCTGAACGCGGTCGCGCGACATCATCGTTATCTGTCGTCCGAGGCTCCGTCCAGTTGCGTCGTGCTTAGATCGATGTTTGCCCGACCGCCCTGGGAACGGACACCGGTTTTCAACGCCGGAGCAGCAACTACGAAGTACTGTTTACGACGAATAGAACCCCAGCGCAAACTGCGGGAGCTTCGCCATGAGCAAACAATCTTCAGCGATGAACTGTCTCCGAAAAACGCGGAGTACATTGCATCCGGCGGGTCTGTTTGTGGGGATATGCATTGCCATGATCGCCGGCATCGTCATTTACAAACCCGTCCTCACCGAAGCGATTCAAGTTGGCAATGTGTCGACGTGGACTGAGAACTTTCTCAATCACCAGGATGAAGTGCTGCGGGATCCCGACAGGTCGGATGAAATTCGCCCCGAGGCCGAAGTCCTCTCCGCCGAAGCGATGTCAAAGATTCCGGAATTTGCCGGGAAGACCGAATTCATGGCCCGGCTTTCGGAGCTGGCTGCCGAAACGGACTTGAAGATTCACGAACTTCGCGCGGGCGACGAAGTGAATCGAAAGACGCATCGCGAATTGCCCATTCACCTGGCAGGTGAAGCTTCCTACGACTCGCTTTGTCACTTCCTGGTGGGACTGGAAAAGTTGGATCGTCTGACGCAGCTCACAACGTTGCAGGTCAATGCCGGCCTCGGCGAAACCGACACCTTCCCCGTCACCATGACTGTGAATATTTTCTTCGCACCGGATCCGGCTGAATCTCGGTCAACAGGAGAGGGCGATGAATCTGAATACTGACATTACGAACTGAAAAACGGGATCCGCATTGTCACGATCGGGCGAAACAAGCCCGCGGCCAGGATCGCTGAATAATCGCGATTTGCGACTCAGGAGGAGAGGTGACTCTCCGCTGGACGTTGCGGCGTCCAATCAGGCGAAGATCTCGTCGACAATCCGAACCTTTTCGACTCCGGTCAGCTTCTCTTTGAAGCCGTGATGCTCGAAGAAGAGTTCTTCACTGTGCAGGCCCAGCGCGTGCAGAATCGTGGCGTGCCAGTCGTTGACGCTGACTCGGTTCTCGGCGGCGTTCCAGCCGATCTCGTCGGTGTTTCCGTAAACGGTTCCACCTTTGACGCCGGCTCCGGCAAACCAGACCGAGAATCCCGGAGGTCCGTGATCGCGTCCGGCGTTTTTGAGATCGGTGCCTTGTCGCATCTGGGCAACCGGCAGACGACCGAATTCTCCACCCCAGACGACAAGCACATCGTCGATCAGTCCGCGTTGTTTGAGATCGGCCAGTAATCCGGCAATAGGCAGATCTGTCTTCCCACAAATATTGGGTAATGACGTCCCGATGTTGCTGTGGTTATCCCATTGCTGACCGACGGTGAACAGTTGGACGAAGCGGACCCCGCGCTCGACAAGTCGCCGAGCCAGTAAACACTGCCGACCGTAGGCGTCCGTCTGCTTTTCGCCGATGCCGTAAGCTTCAAGTGTCTGAGGTGTCTCCTGCGTGATGTCGAGGGCGTCGCTGGCGGACAGCTGCATTCTTGCTGCGAGTTGATAGCTCGCGATCCTTGCGTCGAGCTGCAGTTCACCCGGACGCTTCGCTTTGTGAATTCGATCAAGTCGCCCGAGCAGGTCGCGGCTGAGTTGCTCAACAGCCGATGGCTCATCTGTCTCAGGTTTCAGATTCAGAATCGGCGTCCCCTGAGACCGCATCCGCGTTCCCTGATAGAGCGGCGGCAGGTACCCCGATTGCCAGTTCTGTCCGGAGTTAGTCGGCAGTCGACCTTCGGGGGAATCCAGCACGACGTAGGCCGGAAGGTTCTGATTCTCGCTGCCGAGCCCGTAGCTCACCCATGAACCCAGCGACGGCAGACCAGGCATCAGCTTCCCGGACTGAATCTTGAACAATGCCGGCTCATGATTCTGGTGCGTGTTGAACATCGATCGAACGACGGCGATGTCGTCAACATGCTTCGCCAGATGAGGCAGCAACTCCGAGACGTACGTCCCAGCCTGACCGTGCTTCTTGAACTTGAACGGGCTGCGCATCAGACCGCCTGCCGCATCTGGCGACGACAGGTCCTTTGCAATATCTTTCAGAATGGACTTGCCATGATTCCGATCCAGTTCTGGTTTTGGGTCGAACAAGTCAACCTGCGAAGGGCCTCCCTGCATGAAGAGCTGGATAACGGCCTTGGCTCGCGGCTTGAAGTGAGTTTGCTTCGGAGCCAGATCAAAGGCTCGTCGAACGGACTGATGCTGCGCTTCCGAGGCGCCGGCGCGATTCCCGTACAAGTCTTGCGAGAACAGTGACGCCAGCGCAGCCCCCTGGAGCCCGTTGGCAACACTGCCCATGAATGTTCGGCGATCAGCTTGCGACATGATTAACTTCCAGCCTGTTCGACTGCCGATTGGATTGGAAACTGGACTCACGATGCAAAAAGTTAGCCTCAGAGAACACCGAGGCCTCAGAGAAATTTTCTCATTTCGGTCTCTGTGAACTCTGTGTGCTCTGTGGCTTTACCCCTTGCTCACTTACTTCTGCGATCTCGCTAATCAACAAAAAGAAATTCGGCTGAATTCATGATGACATGACAGAAGTTGGCGAGTGCCTGAGTTTCGGGCGATGGTAATTCTTTGCCGTTGGCCGGCTTTATCGCAGACTCTGCCCGGCGAGCTTCCC
>JBLFXD010000882.1:0-3127 GCA_047611045.1 Planctomycetaceae bacterium
ACTGACACCCGAATTGCAGACGTTCCTCGTGTCGACAATCGAAGCTTCGTATGCGCATGATCCGATTGGGATATTGACTCCGATCGAAGATGCCCTCGCACAAGTCACCCCTGCACGTCAGGCGTTTCTACTAAGCGAGCTACTCTTGCCGGTGGAAGAGTCAGAATTTGGTTACCGCCTGCACGAAAGACCGTTCAGCCGCAAAGGTGTGGCAAGTTCGCAATTCCCAAACGCGTACAACGACCTCGTCGAAAACTGGGAGAAGCACCCCTCAATTCTTCAGGAAGCGATCCTGCAAGCTGAAGCTCACCTGCCAGCGCTGGGGCGAAAGAATTCGGTCCGGTTGCTGACGCGTCTGGTTGAGGAATCGCTCGACTCGATCGGAGACGGCGCCATTCCCGTGGCGACGCCCAGTGACTTGCAACTGAAGGCAGCGTTCATCCTCGCCGCGACTTCTCCGAAAGATCCAACGATCCAGGGACAGCTCGAAAAATTGCTCGCTGGCGTTCTTGCCAGGCCGCACGTTCTGCGTCGGAATTCTTCAGTCGAAAACAGGAACGCGGTCGCAGAGGCCAAAGCTGAAGAAGATCGAAAACCAACGATGCGCGACCTCGACGCGGATCGGCTTCACGCGGCGGTCGCTTTGAAGCTCGCATGCGGAGGCGAGCTCAGCGAAGCAACAGCTCGCCAGTTTGCCAGCCTGATCGTCCGGGATACTGAACGTCATGAAGTCGGATCATTTCGAATCGTCAGCCCTCCGAACGGTCCGACCATCGGAGTCGGCGAATCCGAGTACGGTGGAATGGATGAGTACTCCGACGCGGAGATGGCCGCCTATCCATCCGGCGGCGGATACCCTGGCGCCGGCGGCGGTTCTCCTGGCATGGAAGCGGGCGAGCGAAGTGGAATGCCTGGAACGGCCGGCGGAATGTCGGACTACCCCGGAGGCTCATCAGGCAAATATGACTCCGGCGGGCATCCGGGTGGAGTCATGACACAACTCGGAAACCAACAATTCAGCATGGACCACGGAGGTTTCAGCCGACGCGTCCTGCTGATTCGGCTTCTCCTCACGTCGCCGCCGAAAGATCCGGAAGTCAAAAGCGAAATCGGCGAGCTGCTCGCAACGTCACTCCTCAAGAGATACCCGCGAGGCTTTCTACCTTCTCCGCCAACCGAGAACAGCAACGTCAGCGTCTACGACCTGATCGAAACGGAGTTCCGATCGGGAGTCCGTTACCGCAAACGTCCAACCGTGAAGAAGGCCTCTTCGGAACTTTCGTCTACGGAACCCATGTCTTTGGAAGTCGCTCGATTCCTCGACACTGCGTCCTCTGTCGTCTGGAATTACCTGCCCGACGACCGAAGAATGCAGATTCACAAGACGCGAGTCGCCGAACTTCAAGCCGCTGAAACTGCTGGTGCGAATCCGCAGCAACTCTACGACGGCAAATCGTTTGAGGCGTGGCTGCAGGTTGTCTCTACCGAGCGAAGTCCCGAGCGACTGGTCGAAGCCGTGCAGGCGCTGACAGTCCTTGGTAAGGACGGTCGCGACGCTGAAGTAGCCAGAGCAATCCTGACTTGTCTGGCTCCATTCAAATGTAACTCGGTCAACAAGAACGATCTGGACTTCGAACTGACCACTGCCGCCCGCAGTGGACTTTTCGAACTGGACGAGAAAATACTCGTCCGATCAATAGCCGACACGATCACTCAAGGGAACTCAAATCAACGGCGGTTCCTTTTCAAACTTAACTCGACATGGCTGAGATCGTGGCTGGCGCCCGACGGGCCACTCAAGAAACCTGAATTCGTCAGCGTTTTCCTGGCAGCAACACGCGATGACGACGCAGAGATCCGTCAGCTGGCCACCACGTACCTTGCCCCTCTACTTCTGGCCGAAGGAGTTCGGCTCGACGATTCCGAGCAACAAAAAGTGAAAGATCGCCTCATCGAATTGCTTTCCGATGAGACGGTTCGAGTCCCCGCTGCGGTCTGCATCAGCAAACTTGCACCGTTGACAGAAGGGTTGCCTGAAATCCTGGTCGATGAAATCAACAGACTTGGTAGCAAAAGACTACCCGACACGACGTATCGTCTCTGCGACGTCCACTGGGCACTACGAACGCTGATGAAAAACCCGAAACTCCAGAATGAACTGAACGGGCAGCTGGCCAAACTGCTCGACAAGCTCGATCAAAGTCGTAATCAGTGGCTTTATCACTCGATTCATCAAAACATGCACTTTACGTCCATATCGCTGCTCATCGAAACGCTACTTGAGTACCCAAAGAACTCTGACACCGAGGCACAATCATTTTCCATTTCGCTCCGCAAACATGCTGGCCCGAAAGACGCGACCGCCGACATTGACGCTCTCGCGCCTGCTGAAGCCAATCCGACAAATATTATCGGAAAATCGTACTCGCCAATCTTGAATGACGACTATGTATACCCACTGCCCATCTCATCGTTTTCTCATTTAGGGCACACGACAGTGGCCCTGGATGTTAATGCAGCAGCTGCAAAGTGGGCACTGGAACAAATCGAGAAGAATTCCGGTCCTGAGTCGACCAATAAATAGAACGTTGAAGTCGCGTTGCCGGGGAATTTGGAAAACGCTTACTCTTTCGAAAGACTGAAAGACTGCCGACTGGTTTCTGAATTGAATCTCGACATTTGAAGGGCCGGACATGGACGTTCGCCGCTTGCTGCTGAGTTGTCTAGCTGCCTCGATCCTCTGCGGATGCACCGTCAGCAGCAGCTCCAAAGACACCACGTGCGAGAAGAAAACTTCGTTCAACATCAGTCCGCTGATCGGGCTGGTTGGAATGGCCGTCGACGGCGACGATAAAGACGACTACGAGCACTTCTTCGACGATCACAAGTGCAATTGCAAATGTAAGAAGTGCAAGCACTGACCGGCGATGACCGTCCAACCTTTTGACGCGGGAACTTCGCCGACCGATTGCGAATTCCTCTGAGCGTAGGGTGTGACCAGCGGAGCGAATTCCAATTCTGGTGTGCCGGCGCGGGCGACCGTTGGAGTTCTTCGCCGTCGTGATTGCTCGCAGATCTCCGCGCCGGCACACCGCAATTTCCGTTCAGCCCGCTGGTCACACCCTAC
>JBLFXD010000883.1:0-3123 GCA_047611045.1 Planctomycetaceae bacterium
GATCGAGGTCCTGACCACCGTTGCGGAAGACGGCACCGTCGAAACGGAAACCTTCGATGCGTCGGCCACGTTTGACTCGCCGTCCGGCGGCACGAATTCAACCAGCGGCAACTCGAAAAATCCCGACAAGCCAGCACCACGAAAACCAAAAGCCCGACGCGGACCAACAACCGACGAATCGTTGTTCTGAGCGGGCGATTAATCACTCTCGAAAACTGTCACCGCTCAGCTCAACTCTTAAAGATCGATGCATCCTCGATGCCCATCTCGGATTCACAACTCGCCACACTCAAACAGGCTGCAATCGACGCGTCACGAAACGCGTGGTGCCCGTACAGCAACTTTCCCGTCGGTGCAGCCGTGCTTGCCGTGGACGGTCGAATCTTCTCCGGATGTAACATCGAAAACGCGTCACACGGATTAACAATCTGCGCCGAACGAAACGCGATTGGCCAGGCAATCTCCGCGGGCTGCCGCGACTTCGAAGCACTGCTGATTTTCACGGCGACTCCGAAACCGACAGCACCGTGCGGCGCGTGTCGGCAGGTGATCATCGAATTCGCACCGGACATCGATGTCATCAGCGTTTGCGAAGCGTCTGATGAAATCAGAGTTTCAATCCGTGAGCTCCTCCCTCACAACTTCGGGCCGCACAGTCTCAATGAAACTAACGAGCTCAACTGAATAAATGGGCTCACGCTGGACCTTGCCGGTCTGCTCGCAGACGAGCCGCCGCTCGTTGGAAACCGTAACGACGCCATGAATCCCCGCAGCAAATCCGAAGACTCTCCCTGGAAACGCCCTCAGAAACGAGACATGCCACGCGAAACCGTCGAGGTGAACGGCGCGATCATTTCAGTCGGCCAGGAAGTCGAACTGACGATTGACTCGATGACGCTCGAAGGCCAGTCGCTCGCCCGTCTGGATGGTTACGTGCTGTTTGTGTCAGGCGGAATTCCCGGCGAAACGGTCAAAGCGAAAGTCGTGACGGTCGGCAAAAAGTTCGGCCGGGCGCGAGTCATTAAGGTCACTAAACCCGCCGAAACGCGAGTCACTCCGAAGTGTCGGCATTTCGGACGCTGCGGCGGGTGCCTGTGGCAACACATCGAGTACGGCGAGCAGCTCCACTGGAAGGAAGAACTCGTCCGCGCGACGCTGGAACACAAGCTGCGAAAAACCGGACTGCCCATCCAGCCGATGATCGGCATCCCCGACCCGTGGGGAACTCGCAACAAGATTCACTATTCCGTCGTCGACTTTGGTCAAGGCCGGACGAGCAATCTTCACCTGTGCCACCACAAGGAACACTGCACCGAACTGGAGCAGATCCACGAATGCCCCGTCCACAATCCAGCCGGTGACGAGATCGCCCGACAGGCACAGACGTGGCTGCGAGAACGCAACGTGCCAGTGGCAAGCTCTGAATCATCGGCGCCCGGTCTGAAAAGCATTCTCGTCCGCACAGCCGGAAACGGCGAACAGTCGCACGTCGTCCTCATTGCAACCAGCGATCGAATCCCCGAGCTAAAAGGTGCCGAGCACGCGTTCCTCAAAATCCCCGGAGTCACCGGCGTCCACCTCAACATTCAGACAGACGCGAAGAGCACCTACATCGGCCGCGAAACGAAATTCCTCGCCGGCGATTCTCGGCTGATTGAACATGTTGGCGGCGTCAAGTTTCACGTTTCCCCGGACGCCTTCTTCCAGACGAGCGCCTACTGCGCCGATCAGCTTTTGAAGCTCGTTCAGAAGCACGTTCCGGACACCGGTAAGAATTCGATCCTCGACCTGTATTCGGGAGTCGGCCTGTTCTCGATTCCGCTCGCCGCCGCAGGACACCGCGTCACCGCTGTCGAAGAAAACCCCAAGTCAGTCGCCGACGGAATGGAGACTCTTCGTCAAAACGAAATCACTGGATGTCGCTTCGTCCAGAGTCGCGTGCAGAACTTTCTGAAAGGCGTACCTCGCTCATTGAAATTCGAAACGGTCATTCTCGATCCGCCTCGCGACGGCTGCCCGGACTGGTCGGTCAAAATTATCGCACGAGGACTGCGGCCTCGCCGAATCATCAACGTCTCATGCAACCCACAAGCTCTTGCCGATGACCTGGAGATTCTCACCCAGTCCGGCTATCGCATCGTCGAAATCCAGCCGGTCGACATGTTCCCCCACACGGCTCACATCGAAACCGTGACCCTGTTGGAACGCGTTACCGAGCAGCAGGGAAAGAAACCCGGCAAGCGCGGCGCTAAACATGGCGGCGGCAAGCGACCTGGAAAACCCGGGCAAACCAGCAAGCCGGGTCAAAACCTGGTTCGAAAGAACAAACCGCAATAACCAACCGAGTGAGAACGCAAAAGTAGGCTGGAACGAGCACCGCGCTGTTCCGGTATTTGCGAGTTCACATTGCGATCAGTTTGCCGGAACTGCGCATAGCTTGTTCCAGCCTACGACTGTGTACTCTGCGATTTCTTCCGAGGCACTATCCGTTACGGAGTCGTATCGAGAATCACGATCTCTTCTTCCTTAGCAACCGCCTCGTTGAGATTGTCGGATCGAAGTTCGGCTCGAATCTTTTGCCGCCCGGCATCACGGGATCGCAACGTTACCTGAAAGTCGACGCTCGCTTTTTCACCGATTTCAGGAATCGTCGTAAAGCCAACGACTCGCCCGCCGGCTGCGGCCTTTGGAGGAAGATTCCGAACCGGCCCACGAGCAGACACGAAGTCAACTCCGGTGGGCAATACCAACGCGAATTGCACGTTGCTGTCCGGCCCTGTTCCTCGATTCACGATTGAGAAATCGACTACGAAATCTTCGCCTGGCAGAACTGTTGCCGGAGCGTTCTCAATCGACAATCGCAACACCGCGATGCCGCTGGCTTCGACGAGCGAATCGCTCTGCTCCATCGGCTGATCCGGCTGAATCAGTTGCACCCGGCTGCTGTGCACTCCGTAAGTTCGTGGCACGACGGTCGTCGAAAGCGTGACTGTTTCGCCCGGCTGAACAGCAGGCAGATTCCAGCGAATCGAGTTAGACGCTTTGCTGAACGATCCGCTGTCAGACGCCGAGACAAACTGAAGTTCCTGAGGCAGGATCACGTTCACGGCTGAGCCGCTGATC
>JBLFXD010000884.1:0-3122 GCA_047611045.1 Planctomycetaceae bacterium
TGACACATTGCTCTTGACGCCTCACACTGGGCTGAATGAACAAAACACCGACATACCCACCTCGCATCCAGCCCTGATTCACGGATCGACATCTAGCCGAAGCTGACGGATATCGTGGAAACAATATTACTCAAATTTTGGATAGCCGGCGAGCGATGGACGACAGCTCCTACACATGCTGCTGCGAGGATACGAACACCCGCCGCTCACCTGAGTAATGTTAAATACCATTGGCCACGAACCGGTCAACATGCCGCTCCACAATCAACGGACACGGTCCGGCAGAACCTGACCTGCGAATACCCAACCCGGTTCTCTACCGAAACTGCACGAGGCCTTTTGATTCCGGGTGGCCGTCAACAGCTGAAGGTGGCCAGGCTTGCCATTCGACGCCGGGGATTGTTCGGGTGACGGAGACGGCCCAGGCGGATTGGCGTTTGGGGGATTGGGGGCCGAGTTCGCTGAAGGGGATGGCCATTTCGATGCGCCAGCGAGTTGGTTCGGAGTCGACGTGGACCCACATTTCCGGGTTCCAGGTGGAGTCTTCCCAACAAGATTCGCGGACCTGGCCGCGTTCGTCGATTTCGATTTCGTAGGCGGTTGAGTAGTCGCGGTCGGTGTCGAGGGAGATCTTCAGGCGATCGAAGCCGGAGAGGTCAGCGTCGTGGGTGCGGCCTTCGAACTGGACGGTTGGTTGGGCGTTGGTTGCCAAAGATGTGAGCGGGTTCTGTGCCCCCCTCACCCTAACCCTCTCCCCCCTAAGGGGGAGAGGGGACTTGTCTGGGCTGAACTGCGGCCTGGTCATTGATCGTGGCAGCGTGGCGGCGATGTAGAGGAATTGGTCGTCGCGGGACAGCATGACCGATGGGTAAGCCGCTTTGTTTTCGATAATCGGGTCGGATGCTGGTTGCTGTGAGGAGGCGTCGCCAGGTGAGAGCAAAATCTCTCGGGCTTCGACCCAGCATTCGTCGCCAAGGACTCCGTCAAGGTGTGGGCGGACCGTGGCCCATGTGCAGTAACCCAGTTGCGGCGGCATTTCGTCGACTGGCTGAGTCACCCAGAGTTCGGCGGACGCTCGTAAACCGACCAGGTCGTTCGGGTCAGCGCTGACGTGCTTGCGGTAAAGGTTCTCGGAAATCCGAGCGTGCCCTTCCCGACGAATGACAGAGGCCAGTGGCCAGGTAACGACCGGGGCGGGATAGACTTCGGGCAGTCGCTGCCTGATGACCTGCCCCATCTGAATCGCCTGCCGTCGCCAATACGACTGCGTTTGCGTTTGCCAATTCTGTGAGTCCTGCGCAGCTGGCTGATCACGAACAAGTTCCAGGTCAGCCAACGGGTCGGCCTGCAATGTTCTCGATGTTTTCAGTGGATCACTCTGTTCTTTTCGAGCAGCGTCCAGCAACCGTTGAATTCGACCATTGATCAGGAACTTGCTGGTCTGCTGAACCGAGGCCGTCATCTGTACGTCGCGGCTGCGGTGCCAGCCCATTTCGCTGCTGCTCCAAAGGTGCAGCAGCCATAGCATGGCTTCGGCGGCGACGGGTTCGTTCGGGTATCGATCAATCAGCTCGATGAATGTCGCTTCGGCGAGATCCCATTGCGAGCGGCGCCGGTAGTCACTGGCCAGGTGAGCGATCTGCAACGCCGCCTGCCGAGCCGGCATGCCTCTCACCACATTCCGCAACTCGGCCAACAATTGCGAGGACTTTTGAGTATCGACGGCATACTTTTCTGAGATGCCACGGAAGTTGCGTTGTCTGATCGCGAGTTCCTTTTGCTTCTCAAGCTGCCCTTCGATAATCGGCAGCTGAGGCCGTCGCGCGTCCGAGTTCGGCGACAACGAAATTCCCGACCAGAAGTCACGATGCGACACCAGCTCGAAGCGGCTTTCATTCGTCTCGATCGGCACGAACGGTTCGGGCTGCGGAGCGTGCTCGATCGCGGTGATTAGCTTCGCTCGGCCTGCGGAAGCGGCGGCTTCGACAGTCGTGCCCAATCGAGGCAGCACGTCGTACGGATCGATCGTCATGCCCGCTCGCGTTTTCGACGAAGCCCGCGCGAAAATTCGTTCGACCTTCCAAGCTGCCAATCGAGCGAATTCCTGATGTTCGATGAAGCTCGTTGAGTCCGCTGCTTCGACGACCGCTCGTTTGACGGCGTCGAGAATTAACGTCGCGGCGGCATCGTCTTCGCCCGGCTCTTCAACCACGACGACGCTCGGTCGCCAGGTTCGGATTGCGGCCACAAGATTCGAGACGACGACTTCGACCAGCTTGCCTTCCGTGTGCTTTTGCCACTCGGCGGTCAGCAGATCGACGCTCGTGTCGACTTCCGGCAAAGCGATCGGAAGTCGCCAGCCAAGTCCCGCTCCCGAGCCGCCGACCGTCGTCACGGCATCGTGCATCTGTCGTTCGAGGCTGAGGTCCGTTTCGGCACTCGCATCACGTCGCGGCACGACGATCGCCACTGATCGAAAGCCTTCATCGCCGCCCTGTTTGGCGAGCATCCCGAACGGAATTCTTTCCGGGCGAGTGTGGATACTCAGAATGGCCGCGCGACGACGTCCGGCTCGGCAGACGCTCCACGAACTGCCGCCATCGGTGGTGCGAAGGATCGTGCCGAACGCTCCGACAGCGAACCCGACTTCTTCGTTCGTAAAGTTCAACGAGTGGATCGGTGCCGAGTGTCCCGTCGCCTGTCGTGTCCAGCTTGCGCCGGCGTCCGGCGAGTGCCACACGCAGCCGCCAGGATTTCCGGTCACCCAGACTTTGTCGTTCACCGCGGACACGGCGGAGAAGTCCACGAAACGCGACAGCTCTGGCGGAAAAGAATCGTTCAGTGCTTCCCAGGAAACTCCGCCGTTGGACGATGACAGAACCGTTGCTCCATCACCAACCGCCCAAGCCGTCAGACCATCAGCGGACGACACCGCGCGGATTCCTCGGAGACTTGAAGCGTCCAGTCGAGGCGGCGCGACGTTGGTGCCGGCGACCAGCGAGATTCGCCCTCGCGGCCCGGTAACGATTCCGTCGTGGAGCTCGGCGAAGGCAGCGGCATGCCAGCCGGCCGTTCGCTTGCCGGGCGCAGGCTGCCACGATTCGCCGCCGTCCTGCGTCGTC
>JBLFXD010000885.1:0-3104 GCA_047611045.1 Planctomycetaceae bacterium
CGCTGAAATGATCGGGGCACTGGGACTGGACGCAGCCGACGAATTGCGACCGTGGCACGTGATGCACCGCATCTCGTCCAATCAGACAAAGCACTACGGAGAGCTTTACAACTTCCTGCGTGGCGGGGAACTGCTTGCCGATGAGCTGCCTCCTGAATACGCACGAGCCTGTGCTTCGGCTTCGTCGGAAACGTTTGGTCACAAAGAATAGGTTTCTTTTCTTTGATGACGTTTTGAAAACCGACCAGCAGCCACCGTGCAGCGTCCTCGCACGGTGGCTGTTTTTACGTTGACCAATCGACGGGCGACATGGCTGCAAACCTTACCGTCAAATACTACCTCGCCGAAGAACAGTACCGCCGCGCGCAGACCAGCGAAGAACGACTACGACGACTTGAAGTCATGCTTCAGGTCATCCCCAAACACAAAGGCACCGATCATCTTCAGGCGGCAATCCGCGCGAGAATCAAAGAAGCTCGTGCCGAAGTTCAGGCCGAACGCGATGCTCCGAAGCAGGGACGGACGTTTCGAATTCCTCGTCAGGGAGCAGGCACTGTCGTCGTGATCGGAGCACCGAATTCCGGCAAATCACGAATCGTGGCCGAGCTGACCAACGCCGAACCCGAAGTCGCCGATTATCCCTTCACCACTCGCGAGCCTTTCCCAGCGATGATGTCGTGCAACGACGTCCTGATTCAGCTGGTCGATACGCCGCCAGTCAGCCAGACGCCGATCGAACCGTACCTGGTTAATTACGTAAGGACCGCCGATCTCGTTGTGCTCGCGTTCGACGGCAGTTCTGACGACGCCCCGGAAGAAACGCTGAACGTCATCGGGCAACTCGAAGCTCGCAAGACTTTGCTCAGTGACAGAACCGGCTACGACGAGGGTGACTTCTCGAAACTGCGCGTTCAGACGCTGCTTGTAGCCACCCACGCTGACGACGCTGACTCAGAAATGCGGCTTGCTCTCCTTGACGAGATTTCGCCGCGCGAGCTTCCAACTCTCCGCGTCGAACTACAGAACCAAAGCTCTTGCGATTCGCTGCGAGATGCCATCTACGGATCGCTCGGCCTGATCCGCGTCTTCACAAAGGCTCCGGGTAAACCGGCAGTCCATGAAGAACCATTCGCGATTCCCGTCGGTTCGACCGTTGAAGTGCTGGCTGAGCGCGTGCATGACGACTTTGTAGAGCGTCTCAAATTCGCCAAAGTCTGGGGCAGCGGCGGACACGACGGGCAGCAGGTTGGGCGGGACCATCTTCTGAACGACGGCGACATGGTCGAGCTTCACGTCTGAACAAGGTCCCCAGACCTCCGCATTCCGGTTTCAGAATTTCCCCACGACCCCACTACTGGCCATCCGAACCGACCGTCGAATTCGCGTCAGGATGGCCGTTGGGTTTGAATTCATCATCCGAGCCTCACATACTCACGCCCATCGTCGCTGACCGATACCGCCCGACGCTGGTGTCACGAGGCCGCGATAATGGAGTAAGGCACAAATTCTCTATTCCTTGAAGAAGTTGGCACCTGACTCATTTGATTCATGACGCTGCCTGTATCGCAAGGTGATAGACAATTTCGGCCTTCAGTGAATCGCACCCGGATGCACCTCACACGGCTGTTTTTATGACAGAACTCAGCACTCGCGACCTTAAACGTGGAAGGCGATTAAGCCGACAGTCTGGCCTTCCCGGCAGGTTCGGATCCCTCGTTAGAGAACAAAGCGCTGATCGGTTTTTCGAAAGCCGGTCGGAACAGACAGGTAGAGCGTTTTCTCTGCCCGCCCGTTCCGACCGGCTTTTTTTTGTGGTCGCTGCTGTTTTCCTTAAAGTCAGCCCGTTTGCTGGCTGGTCGCCACTGGACGCTGTTTCCGGCGGGGATTAGGGATCGCGTCAATCTTCAGGAAAAGTCAGCACGTCCGTCCGCCGATAGATGTTTGAATCAGGCAGTCGGAATTCTTCGTATCTTTTCTGCTTATCTCTCAAAAAGTTATCTCTCAAAAAGTTATCTCTCAAAAAGTTATCTCTCAAAAAGTCGCAACACGATTCGGTAGCGGCGTTCAATCATCAAAGTGACGCGGAGACTTTCTCCGTTTGCAGTGCCCTTCTGAAACCCTATGAGCAATACGCGTCGAAACCTTAGATGGCCTCTCAGTTGCTGACAGGGCGTTTTAGCTTCTGCCTCTCTGAATGAACTTCAACTCTACTCACCAATCACCACGCCACTTCACACAAGGAATCCAAGCCGATGAAAGCGTCCGATCTATTTGTAAAGTGTCTTGAAGAAGAAGGTATCGAGTACATCTTTGGTGTACCGGGCGAAGAAAACGCCGACTTCATGATTTCGCTGGAAGACAGCGGCAAGATCAGGTTCATCCTGACTCGCCATGAACAAGGTGCGGCTTTCATGGCCGAAATCTACGGCCGACTGACCGGTAAGCCAGCCGGTTGTCTGGGGACGCTTGGGCCCGGAGCGACGAACCTGATTACTGGCGTCGCGGACTCGAACATGGACCGTTCTCCGATGCTGGTCCTCACCGGCCAGGGAAGTTCTGAGCGGCTCCACAAAGAATCTCATCAGGTGATGGACGTCGTCGGGATGTTCAAACCAGTGACCAAGTGGGCTCAGATGGTTTACCACGCGGACAACATTCCGGAAATCATTCGGAAGGCCGTCCGCATTGCCACGACAGAAAAGCCTGGTGCCGTTCTGGTTGAACTTCCAGAAGACATCGCCAAGAAAGAGACCGCCGTCACCCCGATCGAGCCGCGACAGTTCCGTCGTCCGGTTGCCGACGACAAGATCGTCAACCTGGCATGGGAAGCGATCAGCCAGGCCAAACGGCCGATCATCCTCGCCGGCAACGGTTGTATTCGCCGTCGAGCTGCCGGTCAGCTTCGCAAGTTCGCCGAAGCAACTGGCATTGGCGTGCTGAATACGATGATGGCCAAGGGCTGCGTCGATATGGACGACGACTACTGCTGCTACACGATTGGTCTGGGCGGCAAAGACGTGCCGGCCGTTGCGATTGAGCGAGCCGACCTGGTCATCTCACTTGGCTACGACATGGTCGAGTATCATCCCGGTCTGTGGAATCCA
>JBLFXD010000886.1:0-3102 GCA_047611045.1 Planctomycetaceae bacterium
CTGTTTGTGACCGGTTTCTGTCGTCGCCTTTCCGTCCATCCGCGACTGATAACTGATTCCCCTCGCTGCGTCTGGCCCAGATTACAATCTCAAGATAGGACGGCTACTGTCGGTGTCGCTCGCGTTTGACACCGTCGTCGACTGTTCCTATTCCTTTGCGTCTTCGCGTCTTTGCGTGAAACTTTTTCCGATCGTCACCACAAAGGCCGACTATGAAACGTTCGATTCTAGTACTCGCAGCCGTGGCCGCGTTCACGACCGTAAGTTCCGACGAGCTATTTGCAGAATCCAAAGAGAAGGACCGTCGCCCGAATATCCTCTTTGCGATTGCCGACGACTGGTCGTTCGGTCATGCCAGCGCGTACGGCTGCGGCTGGGTGCAGACTCCGAACTTCGATCGTGTCGCAAAGGAAGGGATCCTCTTTACGCGAGCGTACACGCCGAATGCCAAATGTGCCCCGTCGCGAGCGATCATTCTGACGGGCCGATACTCGTGGCAACTGGAAGAGGCTGGCAACCACATGGCGATCTTCCCGCCAAAGTTCGGCAGCTTCATGGAACGCCTCGAAGCAGATGGGTACTCGACCGGCTTCACCGGTAAAGGTTGGGCGCCGGGATTTGCGAACGATGTGAACGGGAAGCCTCGCCGAATTACAGGGCAACGTTTTCAGGGAAAAACGGCGAAGCCTCCAGCGAATGGAATTTCACGAGTTGACTACGCCGCTAACTTTGCCGACTTCCTGAAGAGCAGTTCGAATGAGAAACCATGGGCCTTCTGGCTGGGAACGACGGAGCCTCATCGTGGTTACGAATACGGATCCGGCGTCAGGCTTGGCAAGAAAATCGGTGACATCGAACGAGTCCCCGGCTACTGGCCGGACAACGAGACGATTCGCAACGACATGCTCGATTACGCGATCGAGGTCGAGCACTTTGACAATCATCTTGGCATGGCTCTCGACCATCTCGAAGCAGCCGGCGAGCTGGACAACACACTCATCGTCGCGACGTCGGATCATGGGATGCCGTTTCCCAGAGCGAAGGGGCAGGCCTACGACCATTCGAATCACATCCCGCTGGCGATTCGCTGGGCGGGCGGGATCAAGGAGGCAGGGCGAGTTGTCGATGACTTCGTCGATTTTTCCGATCTGGCACCGACGTTTCTCGAAGCGGCTCAGGTGGCCGATGCAGGGCCAATCATGCAGCCGATCAGCGGGCGCAGTCTGGTCCCAATCTTCAAATCGGAAGAAGCTCAGAAAACGAAGCCTCATCGAGACCACATCCTTGTCGGCAAAGAACGGCACGATATCGGTCGACCGAATAACTGGGGATACCCGATTCGCGGGATCGTCAAAGGCGAGATGCTGTACCTGCACAATTTCGAAACAAACCGCTGGCCAGCCGGGCATCCGACAACCGGTTACCTCAACTGCGACGGCAGTCCGACGAAGTCACTTGTCCTTGAGATGCGTCGGAACGGTTCGAATCAGGACTTCTGGGATTTGTGTTTCGGAAGACGAGCTTCGGAGGAACTGTTCGACCTGTCGAGCGATCCGGACTGTGTGCAGAATCTCGCCGGTCAGCCGACGCGGTCAAAGATGATGGCGGCCTTGAGGAGCCAACTCTTCGAGGAATTGAAAGCCCAAGGCGACCCTCGAATGAGCGGTCGTGGCGGCGTCTTCGACACTTATCCCTACTCGGGAACAAGCACCGACAACTTTTACAAACGGTTCACGTCGGGCGAAAAAGTAAAAGCCGGTTGGGTGAATCCGTCCGACTTCGAGAAAGAGCCGGTTGAGTAGATCGAAGAAAGTCGGCGGTTGAACGACGACGAACGCTCACTTCGAATTTCGCAGTTTCAGCCGCAGTTTCAGCCGCAGTTTCAGCCGCAGTTTCAGCCGCAGTTTCAGCCGCAGTTTCAGCCATAGAGTTGCATGACTGTTTGGAGAGTTCGTCTGAGATTCTGCATGGTCGGCTGGAATCAATCCTCAACCCTGAGGGTCGTTCTCAGTATCAACGGGTAGTCCGTCAGGATGGCATCGATTCCGACACTGGCGGCGTGCTGCCAGTTTTCGGACACATTTCCGCTGACAGTCGATCCAGCAATGAAGACCCGCGTTTTCGCCCGATGAACGACTTCGACCTCATCTTTCGTCGGCAGATATCGGACATAGACCCAATCGGCACTGCGGGCGGCGAGGGCCTCGGGAAACTCAATTGGACTGTTGGCGACGGCGGCAGAATGTGCTTTGGCTGAAGTTTGCTGAATCTGTTCTCACAGATCGGGGTCGCTAATCGTTCGGCCGATAAACAGCAGCCGATGCAACACTTTGTACTTCTCTGCCAGTCGCGTTCGCGAGCGAACCCTGACCAACAATCTTTCGTGGATGCGGCGAGTCGCCATCAGCCTCTTAAAGCACCATCCCTCCACGGACAGCCTGAAAGGAAAGAGGCAAAGCGCCGGATGGAACAATCAGTTCCTCGCCGAACTACTGCAAATTCAGCAGTGAAACTTCGTGCCCCCTCTGGGTTCCAGTACCACTTCAGGCTGTCGCCGGCAAACTGGCTGGTGTCATGGGAAGGTCCCAGGTTAATGCGGCCTCGATTGCGGGCGGGATCGTAAATGCCATGTGGAATCAGCATGCCGTCCGCCCAGCTGCGGAAGTCGTGGTCGAACGCCTGCGGTGCGCGGCTGCACCACGTACGTCCCTGGCGAAACAGCCGACCCAGAAACACTTTGCCCTGGGGTGAGGGCTTCCGTTTCTCAACCCACACCCAAACACCGAACCGCAAGCGTCACCGCTCGATAGTCACGGCCATCACGATCGGCGACGACTGATCCAGCCCCTTCACGAATTCGATCGTGGTGCCTCGGTAAACGTATTCGCATTCGGCGGCGAACTGGAGCCACGTTTGGACTTCTGCGGCTTCACTTTCACAGTCGCTCAGCTTGCTCACAAAGTGGGCCTCATAGCGGCTTTCCGATGATGTCCGATGTTTAGTTGAAGATTGAGTGACGGTTATGGTTTGAGTGATTGATCTCAACGGGACTGTTTCTGCTTGTCAAGGACGAGTCTTTCAACGGCTTCCATGAGCTGGGGA
>JBLFXD010000887.1:0-3097 GCA_047611045.1 Planctomycetaceae bacterium
CACAGCCGGGGCCGTCTACCGAGTCAACGGGCCAAACGGCTCGACTCAGGAACTGCTGGCTGACGAAACCGGCCAACTGCGCGGAGTGACCGCCAATCTGGCCGGCCAGTATTACATCAACGGCGAAGGCACGGAGCCGATTTCGGTATCCACCAACCTGTTAAGCTCTACAGAGACGACTCTGGCATCCGTCAATTCAATCGAATTCGACGAGCAAACCGTCGCCTCGGCCGATGAATTCCTGGAGACCGATCGGCCGCTCTGGTCAACGGTGACCTTGCTGGCGTTCGGCTTCCTGCTTGTCGAATGGTGGTTCTTTCAACGACCTCGGGTTAGTAACTCAGCGCGAAGTCCGCGAGCCAGTCCTCGGTAACGACAAGTCCGCCGCCAGTCGATGACGGATCGAGGAGTTCTCCGACAATGCGTAACTTCTGAATTTGAAGTCACTTACGCATCACCCGCCCCGTGTATTTACCACGCCGGGCCGAGGCGAGTTGAAAAGGTTCTGCCAGTGGATAAACTCCGCAACTCTTGAGTCGGCAATGGCTTGTATCCGTCCGACTTAAGCTTCGCGAGCAGAGATAAACAACACGGCAACCCCGTACTGCGAGTGAACTTTCGGCGGATGATGCCGCCAGCGAACGCGATCATCGAGCAGGAAAACGCTCTCCTGTTCCGAGGCGACTCTGAAGTTTTCTGGCGGAATTTCCGTCCGTCACTGGGCAGCCATTTCCGCTGTCACAGAGCCACTCAAAGTGTGTCGGTCATACCGATGCAGACCATCCGGGGCGGGCAACGTGTCCGGAACGGCCATCGGGCGACTGACAACGAGCGAGACAGTTTTTCAACAAGACAGAAAGAGAAGAAGAATGGCAGTTAACATTGCAATCAATGGTTTCGGACGAATCGGTCGTCTGGTTTTCCGAGCTCTTCACGAGCAGGGCCTCGTCGGAACCGACGTCAACATCGTCGCCGTCGGAGATATCGTTCCCGCTGACAACCTCGCTTACCTGCTGAAGTACGATTCCATCCAGGGCCGCTTTCAGGGCGAAGTCAGCCACGGCACCAGCGATGGCAAAGACGAGCCGGACCTGCTGATCGTCAACGGCGAAACGATCAAAGTTGTTTCTGCCCGAACGCCAGACGGACTGCCGTGGAAGGAACTCGGAGTCGACGTCGTCATCGAATCAACCGGCCTGTTCTGCGATGCTGAAAAAGCTGGCGGTCACCTTACTGCCGGAGCTAAGAAAGTCATCATCTCAGCCCCTGCCAAGGGCGACCTCAAAACCTTCGTCATGGGTGTCAACGATCAGGACTACGATCCTGCCAAGCACCACGTCATGTCGAACGCTTCGTGCACGACCAACTGCCTGGCACCAGTCGTCCACGTTCTGCTCAAAGAAGGCTTCGGCATCGACGAAGGCCTGATGACGACAGTTCACTCTTACACGGCCACTCAGAAAACTGTCGACGGCCCAAGCCGCAAGGACTGGAAAGGCGGCCGCAGCGCAGCCATCAACATCATTCCTTCGGGAACTGGTGCTGCGAAGGCTGTTGGTCTGGTTTGCCCGGAAGTTCAAGGCAAGATCACCGGTATGGCTTTCCGAGTTCCAACGCCGACCGTTTCTGCCGTCGACCTGACCGTTAAGACGGTCAAAGAAACCAGCTACAAAGAAATCTGCGACGCGATGACGCGAGCCAGCGAAACCTACCTCAAGGGAATCCTGGAAACGACGAGCGACGAAGTTGTTTCAAGCGACTTCATCCACAGCCCGGCGTCTTCGATCCTGGACATCGGATCGGGCCTGGAACTGAACAGCAAGTTCTTCAAACTGATCAGCTGGTACGACAACGAATGGGGCTACTCAAACCGAGTCGGCAACCTGCTCAAACTCGTCCTCGACAAAGGCATCTAATTGATTCCTTGTCGGCAACTCGCTGACGTGAATCAATCTGCAATCAAATGGCCCTCCGGTGAGTACTCGCCGGAGGGCTTTCGTTGTTTTGCCTTCTCAAGAAAACTTTTGGCGCTCTACCCTGCAGGACAGGCTCTACTCCGGTTCAATGGTGCCCACAGTACGATTGTCTTCTCGCCACGGCATGCCCAGGCTGTGCTCGAAGATCAGTCTCGAAGTCAATTGAGCCTGGAATGAAAAATCGTCAACAAAGTGCAGTGACACTTCGATTTTACCAGCCGCTGACGGTGTAGCTGTGCGCTCTGGCAAAGTACGCTATTCGGCGACACATTGTCGGAAAACTCTCTGCATCCAAATCTCCCACCTGAAATAACGAAGATGGACATCTATCAAACCATGTTGAAGAACCATTTAGTGCGACTGCTGATTTTCTGCATCTGCTCCGCGATTCTGGCGTCTCCGTCGGCGAATGCTGCCGAGGATTTTGCCTTCAGGAAGGACGACCTTGTCGCCATTTATGGCAACGGACTCGCCGACCGCATGCAGCACGCTCCGTGGGTCGAGGCCGTTCTGCAGAGTCAGCTGAAAGGCTTGAACGTCAGCTTCCGGAACATGAGCTTCTCGGGAGACATGGTTAACCAAAGACCTCGCAACAAAGGTTTCACGAACGATGCTGAGTACCTGCAGCACGTCGCGCCGGACGTGGTCTTCACGTTTTACGGCTACAACGAATCGTTTGCCGGACCTGCCGGTGCGGATGCCTATGCAAGTGAGCTGGTAAAGCTGGTCGAGCGGTATCGTGGGCTCCGCAAAGAAAAGGGAGTCGACGCACGATTCGTGCTCTTCAGCCCGATCGCTTACGAAAACACGGGCAGTCCACACCTGCCGGACGGGACGGAGCTGAATGCGAATCTGGCCGCGATTACTCAGGCCACTCGCCGAGCTGCTGATCAAACTGGCTCGACTTTCATCGACCTCTACTCGCCAACGTTTCAGGTGTTCGCGTCAAGCGATGAACAGTTCACGCAGAACGGCATTCATCTGAATGCAAAGGGCTATCAGCGTCTGGCCGGGATCATTTCACGACGGTTGCTTGGAAAGAAGGCGCCTTCCGCGAACAGCCTCGATCCAGTTTACAAGGCAGTGGAAGACAAGAACTGGCACTGGCACAACCGCTACCG
>JBLFXD010000888.1:0-3095 GCA_047611045.1 Planctomycetaceae bacterium
CTCGCGCGTGCCGGATGTTCGGTCTTCCTGAATGACCTCGGTGCCGGTGATGTCGCTGGGCATGAGGTCCGGCGTGAACTGAACCCGGTTAAACGAAAGGCTCAGCGTGTCGGCGAGCGTTCGAACCATCAGCGTTTTTGCCAGCCCCGGCACGCCGACCAGCAGACAATGCCCGCCAGCAAACATGGCGACGAGCAGCTCTTCGATGACTTGAGTCTGTCCGACGATGACGTTCGAAAGCTCAGCGGAAATCCGAGCTGCAGCATCGGCAAGCTTTTCAACAGCCTGCAGATCAGAATCGTTCACGCCTTCACCGGTTGCGTTGTCTGTCACAGTATCTCTCTCTGAGGATCACGACGTCTGCGTCACATAACTCTGGAAACGGTACCCGCCAATGCCCTGGTCCGTAAAGCGCCACGATCGGGCTGTGAAGACGTTCGCACGATTGCTCGTGAAAACTCAGTCCCAGTCCTGATCGGGAAGGTTGCCACTCACGATCTCAAGAATCGAATCGTGCAGCTTTCCGTTCGATGCCAGAACGCTGCTCTTCGCGAGCGGCAGCTTATCACCACTGCAATTCGTCACCCGCCCACCGGCTTCTTCGACAAACAGTCGGCCAGCCGCGAAGTCCCAGGGAGAAAGCTCGTACTCGAAGAACGCTCCAAACTGGCCGCAACCCACCTGGCAAAGATCCAGAGACGCTGTACCAAATCGCCGTATGCCGTGAATCTTCTGCTGGAAGAGATCGCGGATGGACGCCAACGTGGCCTCCATCATGGCCCCGCGGTCGTAGTAAAAGCCGACACCGACCAGCGATTCACTGAGCGATGAATGGTCAGCGACGGTTACTTTCTCGCCGTTAGCAAACGCTCCTTCGTCACTCACTGCATGAAACCAGTCGTCGCGAGCGGGGTTAAAGATGACTCCGCAAACAGCCTGACCGCGCTGGTAGAAACCGATCGAGACGGCGAAGTGTGGAATGTCGTGCGCGAAGTTGGTGGTGCCGTCGAGCGGATCGATCACCCACAACGACTCAGCGTTTGTATCGAGCGTTTCCGCCGTCCCGTCCTGTCCCTCTTCGCCAAGAATCACGTGGTCAGGAAAGCTCGATCGGATGACCTCAATAATGGCACGTTCGGATTCAATGTCCGCATCAGATACGAAGTCACAATCCTGTTTGGTCCTCATTTCAATTCCTTGCCGAAAGTAACCGGCAAGAATGTCTCCGCCCGCCTGTGCCGCTTGTCGTGCGACTTCGAGTTCACGCATCGCGTTGTTCGTCTCCGTTGTGAATGGTTTTCGTACTTCGCTGAAATGCCAGCCTCACCCTACTTCGCCGGCTGTTTCTTACGGGCAGATTTGTTGCTCTTGTCCTGATTCTTTGGTTGCCGCTTGCTCTTGTCGTAAGGGGCTTCGAGGGCGTGCGTTTTGGGGAGCCACGCTGCCAGTTCTTTCCTGATGCCTGCGAACTCCGGGCTGGCGGCGAGATTCGTCCATTCCGTTGGGTCTTTGTTGTGGTCGTACAATTCTTCGCTGCCGTCTTTGTAGCGAATGTACCGCCAGCGTTCTGTGCGGACTGCGTCGTTCTTGATGCCGTGTGAGGTGATCGCTGGATGGCTCCAGTTTGCCTCCGGATTCTTCAGCAGCGGAACAACGCTTTCGCCGTCAAGGTGTTCGCCGATCGGTAGTCCACAGAGTTCGCTCAACGTCGGGTAGATGTCGACGAAGTCCACCGTTCGGCCGCATTTCGAATCGGCGGTTGTGATTCCCGGAGCGATGATCATCAGCGGTGCTCGGCAGGCTTCTTCCCACAGCGAGAACTTTCGCCAGTGATGCTTTTCGCCAAGATGCCAGCCGTGATCTCCCCACAGGACGATAATTGTATTTTTCGCATGTTTGCTGTTGTCGAGGCCGCGAATCAGTCGTCCGACCTGTTCGTCGGCAAAGCGAATACTCGCGAGATACGCCTGCACCGCGTATCGCCAGTTGTCGGATTTCAGGATGTTCGCATGATCGCCGGTTGGGCGAGCCATGTTCACTACGGCGGGCGGAAGATCGCTCAGATCGGTATCGAGCGTTTCCGGCAGCGTTACTTTGTCGTAGGGAAACAGGTCGTAGTATTTGCGAGGCACCTGCCAGGGCATGTGCGGTCGGTAAATTCCGCAGGCCAGAAAGAACGGCTTGTCGTGCTCCTTGTCGAGGTAATCGATCGCGTAGTCGACCATTTTGTGGTCGTTCATTTCAAAGTCTTCGTTGTCGAGTACTCCCCAGACAATGCCTCCGGCTTTGCTGTGAGGATCTTTCAGCACGGATTGAGTCGGCTTCGGATCGCCACCTTTTTTCAGGTATTGATGCCACGAAGTGTCGTCGTCGTAAGCTCCGTGATAAATCTTGCCGCACCCGGCGGCGTGATATCCGTGCTTCATGAAGTGCTGAGGTAGCGTGACGGCATCCTTCAAAACCGGCTTCCACGGTTGAGGATTCACGTAGATGCCGGTCGTCGATGGCCTCATGCCAGTCATGATGGCGACGCGCGACGGATTGCAGGCCGGCGCCGAGCAGTACGATCGAGTAAACAGGCAACCGCGTTTCGCCAGAGCATCGATATTCGGAGACGACCCGTCCGGGTGTCCGCCCAGGCAGCCGATCCAGTCGTTGAGATCGTCGACGGCAATGAACAGAACGTTGGGCCGCTCCGCACTCTGAGCAACAGACACCGAACCGGCTGAGCACAGAAGACACACCAGCGTCGCAGCAAAACGTGACATTACAGATTCCTCACGGGAAACAGATTCGACCATCAGCAACCGACAAGGATGATTCCCGATTCAGAATCCGCTATCAAGGACACCTGCAAACTCGATTTCGTATCGTTCGACTGCGGTCGGTCATCATCTTTACCTGACTCCGAGGCAACTATGGCAGACGAGCAATTCCGGAAGCATCTCCTCAAGAGTCTGGGCGGCGACTGGCCGGAGCCATGCCCGCTGAATGTCCAGCATCGAGAAACAATCAAGGCCGACGGTTTCCGAATTGAGTCGGTTTACTTCGACGCCGAACCGGGCGACGCGATCCCGGCGCTGCTCCTTGTTCCC
>JBLFXD010000889.1:0-3093 GCA_047611045.1 Planctomycetaceae bacterium
GAACCCGGATAGTAATACTGCAGGATCTGCAGTGCCGAGCGGCCGGCGAGAGCCAGCCCACGAGATCCCCATTGGCAGAAGCCGACGCCGTGGCCGTGGCCGGCTCCTGAGAATCTGACTTCGGTGGCATCGATTTCGGCAGTGAAACGCGGGCTGCTAAGGGTGCCGATTGGCAGTGAATGTCGCAGTTCTGTGCCGGCGATTTTCTTCAAATTGATTCCGTCGCTGACCATGTAGAACGGAAGATCGCCTGCATCGCCGAACGATGGTTGCAGCGATTTCAGCTGGCCGAACTCTTCGTTCAGATCGGCGAAATGTTCCTGCAGAGATTTTGACAATCGGTCCACAGGGAGTGTGCTGGTCCAGCGGTATCGGTCGGCTTCGCGGCACCAGTCGCATTCCACGCTGGCCATCGCGGGGACGGCGTCTTTGAAGACGGATCGCCCCAGCGTCGTCCGGCCACCGCAGACCGCGGTGTAGAACGTCGTGAAGACTTTGCCTTCCCAGGTGCAGACAATTCCGGCCGTGCGACCGACGATGTCGCGGCTGCCCTGAGTTTCACCGGCCAGTCGTCGACCTTCGTCATTGAGGTATTGATAACCGAGATACCTCTGGCTGCGCGACGTCGCGTAAACGTCGAACTGCGGATGCCCTTTCATTTGCGAAAGGACGTACGTTCGAGCGGCAATCGTCTGAGCCTCTCGTGCTTCGTCAGGGAACGTCGCCGGCATTTCGCTGTTCACAACGCTGGCGAGGTACTCTTCCAGCGGCAGCAGATTTACGGCGATCAGCCTTCCGCCCGGTCGGCGAAAGATCCTAATACTCCCTCGATACTGGTTTCGACCAACCCAGATTGACGGAGACTTGGCAGTCACGATTTCGATCTGGCTGATGGGAAATACTTCGTCACCGACTCGGATTCCGTTGCCTTCGGCCGAGACGATCCTGTCTTTGACCGAAACTGACTGAGCAAGAATCTTCGCGCTACCGGGGGCGAGTACTCGAAACGGACCGTCGATCGAAATCGTCAGGTCGGTCAATGGCGACGGTGTGAGGTTGACCCGGATGAACGGGTTCCATGTGTCGGGAGCTGCGGCAGACTGTGTCGCGGAAGCCGCGTTCGACGCAGACTGGCCACTGGAATTTTTGGACGAAAGATGCCAGGCACCAACGCTCAGTGGCACGGCAGATACCGCAGCGGCAGCCAACATGCGGCGCCGCGAAACAAGTTTCTGCTCGATTACCGGTCGTTCGACATCCATACCCACATTCCGCCTGGCAGGAAGTATTAACCATTTTCATGGTTTCTGTGCAGGAGCTGGACCCCTGAAAGGCCCTTGTTTCCGTGGTGGCCCTCCTGCAGGACGCTGAAAACCGATTCCAAAAGTGCGCTAAAGCGGTCAGTCGTTTCGTAGACTCAGGCCGACATCGGCCAGTTTCGCACGAATTTCGTTCAGAGACGTCACGCCGAAATTCTTCGAAGACAACAGGTCGTCCGGCGACTTGGACAGCAACTCGCCAATGGCCGAGATGTTCAGCCGAGACATGCACTTGCGGGCTCGGACCGACAGGTTGAGATCTGAAATCGGCTGCTCCATCGCTGAGCGTTGTTCAGGCGACAGATCCTTTGGCGGCTCGGCAACCTCGGCTTTTCTGCTGGCGACGTTACAGCCGATCGACAGGTTATTTGCGACAAGCAGCTCTTGAATCTCTTTCAGCGAAGTGTCGCCGAAGTTGCGGCTGCCCATCAGTTCCTGTTCGGAGACTTCGGTCAAGTCGCCCAGCGTTCGCATGCCCAGTCGATCCAGGCAGTTGCGGCTTCGTACGGAAAGTTCGAAGTCGGTGATCGGTCGAGTGAGTGTCTGCGAGCGCTTCTGCTCGGCTTTGACTGAATCCTCGTCGTAGTACATGCCTTCTGAAGCGTCGATGTCTTTGAGGTAAAGCCGTGCTCGGTCGTTCGTCGGGTCTGCTTCGAGGACGCGTCGAAAACAGAATGCCGCCTGATCGAGTCGGTCCGAATCTTCATAGAGCAGCCCGAGATTCAGCAACGCTCCGATGTGCAGCGGAGGCGATGACAGAGCCTGCTCGTAAAGTCGGACTGCTTCTTCGTCGTTGCCGTGTCGGGAGTTCTCGCCGGCCAGCCAGAACAAGGCTCGCGTGTGGTGAGGATCCATGTCGACGGCACGTTCGAAATATTCGATGCCGCCGAGTGTGTCGCCTTTGTCGGCGAGGATGCAGCCCATCTGGAATGAGTAATCGGCTCGCGAGACGGCTTTGGCAGCGATTTTTTTCAGTGCCGCTTCGGACTCTTCGACCTGACCGTTCAGACGAATCGCGCCGACTCGCTGAAGTTCACATTCGACTGCGTCGTGCCCGAGGCTGGCTGCCGTCGCAAAGTGCTCGCCCGCTTCTTCGAAACGATCCAGCGAGAGACAAACGAGTCCCAGAACAAACGACGCGACGGCGTTGCTGGATGTTTTGGTCAAGTAGTTGTAGGCCGCCTGGTGCTGCCCGAGCAGGTACAGCGACGCCCCCAGCTTGGCGTACGTCGTGTCGGATGCCTGGCCGCTTCCGTCGACGTTGCGGCGAAGCTCGTCGACTTCCTGACGAAACACCGTTGCCTGCTGCTTGTTGGTTGCCTTCTGAAGCACGGCGTAATGAGCCGTTCCGAAGTCAGATTCATTGCTCAGCATGTCGCGAAGATCATCGATCTCCACCAGCGTTGTGGCAGGCGGCGTAGGTGTACTGTGCAGCACAGAACTCTCCTGGACGGGAGGCGACTCGATTGAGTGTCGGTGAATAAGCAGATTCCCCACCGAAGAAATGGGTGGCAATCAGCCGTGCGACGGGCGGGCATGATAAAGACTGTCCAACCGAACGTACACATTCACAGCGAGATATCCGGGTTTCTCGTGACATTCCGACGGCCCTTCGAAACCACTGTAAACACGGGTTTCGCAGGACTCACATGACGAGCCGAGCCTGGAATCGGACTTCGGCCGCAGTTACGCTGGTCCGACTGCCGATCTCTTCCGAGGCTCGTGCGTAGTCCGCGCGGCCCAGCTCCGTGGATACTTTCATGTTTCGTTTCGC
>JBLFXD010000890.1:0-3090 GCA_047611045.1 Planctomycetaceae bacterium
CGATGCCCTCCCGGAGACTTCGAAAGTTATCAATTCGGGAATCGAACGAGGCTTGCACACGGGCTTGCAGCTTTACGTTTCGCGCGGCGGGAATGTGGTTGTAGATGCGGGGGGCGGTGAGTCGTCGCCCGGCACTCCGATGACAGCTGAGTCGATTATGATGTGGCTGTCAGCCGGGAAGCCGCTGACGGCCGTCGCGATTCTGCAACTCGTTGAGCAGGGATTGCTCGATCTGGATGGCCGAATCGTCGACTGGATTTCCGAGTTTGCGGCGGGCGGCAAGGACCAGATTAGATTGCACCATTTGGTGACTCATACCGGCGGGTTTCGGAATGTTGAGTCCGGTTGGCCGCAACTTTCGTGGGAAGAGACTCTTGATCGGATTTATGAGAGCCCTCTCGAAGTCGATTGGCGAGTCGGAGAAACGGCCGGCTATCACACTTCATCGAGCTGGTACATCCTTGGCGAGCTGATTCAGCGGGTTGATCCGAAAGGGCGCGACTTCTCTCGATACTTCCGGGATGAGATCTGCGAACCACTCGGAATGCAGTATTCCTGGAACGGGATGCCGTCCGAATTCTGGTCGGCCAACAAGGCTCGCATTGCCGAGATGTCGCAGCTCGAAAAGGGCAGGACCGAGTTGCTTCCCTGGCACGACGAGCAACATTGCGTTGCCGCTTCGCCGGGAGCGAATTCGCGAGGCCCTATTCGAGAGCTGGGCCGCTTCTACGAATGCCTGCTGGCTGGAGGGGAGCTCGATGGACGACGGATTCTCAGTGAAGAGTCCGTCGAGCTTTTAACGACTCGGCATCGCGAAGGAATTCACGATCAAACGCTCATGCACAAAGTCGACTTCGGATTGGGAGTGATCCTCGATTCAAATCGCTACGGAGTCGACACCGTGCCGTACGGATTCAGCCCGTACTGTTCGGAGCGAACGTTCGGGCACGGTGGTTCGCAGTCGTCGATCGGTTTTGCCGATCCCGAAGCAGAACTGGTGGTCTGCTATGTGGCGAATTGTTGCGTCGGAGAACCTCGACATCAGAAACGCAACCGCGAGATCGTCTCAGCGATCTATCGCGACCTCGGACTGGCTGATCACTCGGTCCTTGGGTAAGGCTGCGAGTTGTTCGAAGTTAGTCCGAACGAGGCCGGAGATCCGGCGGAGCGACAATCAGTTCAGCTCGCCGGCAGAGGCCGTTGGGACGACGAAGCTCATGTGAAGTTCGCAATGCCGGATGTGCAGGTTCATCCATTCTTCGCTGGCCATCTTGCCGAAGAACGGGTGATCGGCGAGAGGCAGCTCATCCTCAAACCGTTTGATCGCGGCCAGGACTTTCGGCAGTGCTTCGTCGATCGTGCACTCTTCCGACGGGAGGTACGACGAAAACTTCTTCGGCAGAGCAAACCCCGGCTTCATCTGCTTCGTGAGGATCGAATTCTTGATCATCGGCGCGACGAACCACCTCACGAACCACGAGGCCTTGAACGGAAATCCGTCAATCGACGCGTTCAGCGAACTTCCGAGATGATCAAGGATTTGAGCGAAACTCCATTTACCGACCGTCACGTACGAACCGGCAGAGAGTTCCTCGATATCAGCCCGCACTTCTTCCAGAGTTGAGAAGGCAATGCTGCGGCGTTGAGTGTGCTCGGCGGTGGTCGTCATGAATTCTCACTTCGCGTATTTCGGTCTCGGGGCGGGATGTCTGGGAGCGGCAGGATTGTAGCGCGGCGCGCTCAATCAGGCGAGTTATCGCGATCGGCAACTGTCGAGCAATCCCGGAGCGGCTTCGAGCGACTCTTTGACAAGATGCCCCATGTGCGGATGCTCCGGCTGAAAGTCGACCGGCAGGCCGCATTCAACGATCCGCTCGCTCGCCGTCGGGCCGATCGACGCCACGACACACTTTCGAGCCGCTGCCAACCATTCGTCTTTTCGGCCCATTCGATCGGCGACTTCCAGAACGTGAACTATGTGCTGAGCCGTCGTTAAAAGAACGACGTCGAATTCGCCGCGGATGGTTGCTTCGATAGCTGCTTCCATCGGAGCCGTGTCGTCAGGTAACGCCCATTTGTAAATCGGGACCGGAAGAATCTCAGCGCCCAGGGTTTCGAGTTCGGAGTACAACTCAGAAGCCGGCTGACCGTACTCCTGCACGGCGATGCGGCAGCCATCAAGTGGCCGCTCGGGACCGACCTGCTCGCTGCCGTGTCCTTCGCTCTGACCGGCTGACAAAGCTGCGTCGCTGACAACTTCCAGCACCGACTGAACAACTTCGTGCCACGTATTCGGCTCGGCAGCCCGAGCGTCAATTCGAACATCCCACTTTCGCAGCACGGCAAACGGCTTCGGACCTCGAACCACGATCCGACACCGCTGCATCCACTCGAGCAATTTCTCGCGTGAATGCTCGGTCTCGATGGCCGTGGCTAGAGCCTCAGTTCCGACGCCCGTCAGAAACACCAGCACGTCCAGCGAGCCCTCGTGCAGTCGTTCGAAGAACGTCCGGATCTCGACCGTCATCCCGAGCGTGACTTCTTTCATCGCCGGAGCAATCGTCGCAGTCCCGCCGTTGCGTTCGATCAACGAACGCATCTCGTCACCCTTCCGTGACTCAAAGCTGAGAACGCGCAGCGACTCGGGCATCGGATGATTCAGTTTGAAAATCTAGAGGCGGACTGAACTGTCGGCTGGACCGTGGTTTCACGGAAATTCTTTTGAACAGAAGCCCGAAGTCGCGTGGCAAAGAGCTTTAGCCACAGAGGCCACGGAGAATCCTTTCGACGGAATGCCTCTTTTACCTCTGTGGCTTAAATCCTTACTCAGGCACTTGCCAATTCCCAAATGCCCTACAGAACTTCCAGCGTTGGCAGTGCTGGGGCGTCGATCATTTGTTTGGCGATTTCCATCGCGATGTTCTGGCAGACGCTCTGGAGTTCGTCTCGGACCGGGCAGTCGGCGGCGAAGATTTCAGACATGCGGCCGGCATCTCCGAGTTCTCGAATGTGCGCGGTGATTGGTACTTCGCCGAGGAACGGAACACCGGATGTCGTCGCCTGATCTTTTGCGCCGCCTCGGCCAAAGAT
>JBLFXD010000891.1:0-3087 GCA_047611045.1 Planctomycetaceae bacterium
ACCGAGCTCTGCCGAACGATGCGATGATCGAGGTCGCCGAGTTCCCCTACCGAGTCAGCGATTTCGTCCTGCTCGATGATCACTCGCCGAAGCAGCTTTCCAAACACCGCGAAGACGTCGTGAAGCTTTACCGCGTGCAATTCCGGTGAGGAACGAGTTCAGAAGAACTTCCTGCTTTCAACCACGCCGTAGGGTGGGCCGAGGAACGAGTCCCACCATTTCGAGATTCGAGAGAGTTCGTTCAACCGGCTTCACTCAGGCTTCTCGCGTGGCCACGAGCTTGTTCCAGCCGGTCGTTATCCCAATTGAAAAATCACAGTCCCTCCCGGTGCAGACCGTCGTCAGTCGGCGAGAGCGCGAACATGCGGAATCTGGGAAGGATCGGGATAGCCGAGGTCGGTCAGAGCCCGGATCATTGTCTGCCGGTCCGATGTCCAGCGGACTTTCGTCGCCGTCTTAGCCGAATACTGAAACAGTGAAGCAGCGGTCGCCGGAAATTGGCGGCACTAAACGATTCAAAAGTTCACCGGTCAGGACACATCTTTGTCGAAACCGGATCAGGAAATAGAATCCCGCTCACATCACGAGATGACTACTGCTGAAGACGGTCCAGGGAAGGATTAGCTCATGGCGCAGGATGGCGCACCAAAACGCCGGCTCGGTCGAGGTCTCGACGCATTGCTCGGTGGAAAGTCTCAGGAGGCTACCGAAGCCGTGCCGGTCGCGATCGCGCAGCCCGTGCCGGCGGCAGTCGTGTCGTCTCAGCCGGTCACTCTGCTGGCGGTCGACAAGATCCGGCGGAACCCGTTTCAGCCGCGTTCGGAATTCGATGAGGGCTCACTAAACGAACTGGCCAAAAGTATCGGTCTTCACGGCGTTCTTCAGCCGGTGCTCGTTCGGAAGACTGAAAAGGGATACCAGTTGATCGCGGGCGAGCGGCGATGGCTGGCGGCTCAGCGAGCTGGGCTGAAAGAAGTCCCGTGCCGAGTCATGGTTCTGGCCGATCGCGAAGTCAGCGAAGCGGCGATGGAAGAGAATCTGAAACGGAAGGACCTCAACGTGCTGGAGAAGGCACAGGCCTTCCAGGACTACGTCGACCGTTTCGCCTGCACGATCGAGGAACTCGGCAAGCGACTTTCGATGGACCGCTCGACCGTTTCCAACATGTTGCGGCTGCTCGAACTTCCCGAACCGGTTCGGCGACTTCTCCACGAAGAGAAGATTACCGGCGGCCACGCAAAGGCGATGCTGCCGCTGGAAGAAGTCGACCAGTTGGCAGTCTGTGAGCGAATCCAGGCCGAGTCGCTCTCGGTTCGCAAGACCGAGCAGGCAGTCCGATCAATACTCCGCGGCGAAGCGGCCGACACAATTCCGATCGAGTCAGCAAAGAAGCAGAAGGCCGCTCCAGAGCGAACATCGCATGTCGACTCGCTCGAGCAGCAACTCCGCGACGCACTCGGCCTGAAAGTCCAGATCAAGCTGAAAACCGGCGAATCTGGCCAAGTCATCATCGACTTCGGTTCAAACGCCGACTTCGACCGCATCACGCGTTTCATCCGTAAAGCAGCGTAAGCGCTCAAGCCCGATCGACCGTTTGTCAGGTTCGCGCCGCACTGACGCAGCAGCTTGACCCGCAGAATTTCAAATAGTATACGTGAGTCCTGTAAAACTGGTTGCCGCCAGTTTTGACTCACGGAATCTGTTCGACTGCAGATACTCAGATGCCCGATCCCGCAAACGCAACGCTTGCCGAAGCAATCGCCCACCTTCGGAGCCGATTCGGCTGGCTACTCGACGACTTCGTCCGAGGACGACTTGTTGTCTGGACAGGCGCAAAGATTTCCGAGGGCAAACTGCCTGCTCTTGACGGGTTGCTGAAGAGTCTTCTTGACGGAATCCACTCCCGCATCAACCACAGCAATCCAACATGCATCTACCGTCTCTGGCTGGCGGGAAAAATTCTGCCAGCTCTGCACGGGCCGATTGGCGATGCTCCTTCAGCGTGGCCGGAAATTCGCAAGATCATCGACGACTTCTGGCTTCGGTATGCGACACTTCTGGACGACGATCTCAACGATGGCGGAACAGTCGTCAGCCTGATCTGGGACATTCTCAAAATCCACGAGATGTACGCTCCGCACAATCCAGACCCCGATGCCGAACACCGTTTTTTAGCTTTGCTGATGGCAGAACGGGTTGTCGAACAATCGGTGACAACCAACTGGGACGACCTCGTCGAAACCGCTTTCGATCGAGCATCCGGAACACGAGCCAACCGTCATTTGTCGGTCATCGTGCATCGGCACGATCTCGCCGAGCCGACCCCTGCGCCGAGCCTGTTCAAAATTCACGGTTGCGCGCGGCGGGCAAGGAACGACTTCGGAAACTTTTCAACTTACATCGTGGCAACCCACACGCAGTTCACGGACTGGATCTCCGATCAGGAAAGAGAGGCAATCCGCCAGCGGCTGACGGGAATCGTCAGCGGGCACTCCGTCATTTTTGTCGGCAGCTCGGCCCAGGATCGGAATCTGCAGGAACGATTCGGCGAAGTCATCAAACTGGTTGATCCGCCTCCAATCGATCCTCCAAAGTTTGTGTTCAGCTCGGCCAGTCTGGAAGAGCCGCATCGGCAGGTTTTGCGAGCGATCCACCACACGGACTTTACGCTAAACGAGACGCATTTCGAGCAGTCAGCCGTGCTCGGGCTTTACGGCAAGCCGCTCCTCGGTTCGCTGTATGTTCTGACTCTGATTCGAAAAGCCGAAGCGATTACGGACGTCGCGAGTGGGGAACTCGGATCGTGGACGGGCGATCTCCGACGCGGCATTGAATTGTTCGAACGACGACTGTGCGAGTGGTTCGACAATCTTTCGCACGGCTCGCCTGAAGAGAAGTGGCGTGAGTTGAGCAGGTTTCTTCCCGCTTTGGTATCGCGTTTCAGAAGTCTGCGCGAACATGCCGAAGTGCCCGGCTCGGAAGAAGAATATCACGAATTCTGGAACGAAAACGTCGGGGAGATTCTGCAGGGCAGTCACCCGCTGGGCACGAAACTTCATCGCGTGCTGCTGACGTTGTCCGTCCTGA
>JBLFXD010000892.1:0-3086 GCA_047611045.1 Planctomycetaceae bacterium
AATTCGTCCAACGCCCTGCACTGCTACTTTTCGTCTGACTCTGCCGGCTCTTCGGCTGATTCTTTTTCACCCGCCTCAGTCGCAGGCTCGCTCGAATCTTCTGACTCTGGCCAGATGCCGGCTCCCTTATAAAAGCGAATGGCTCCCGGATGAAAATCAGTTCCAGTGTACCGAGCAGCGTTCTTTTCGTTGATCGCCTTACCAGCGCCGTGCTTGGCAACAATGTCCGCACGGTTTTCCCATGTCGTCTTCGTGAGCTGGTAGATCTGTTCTTCGTCCGCGGATGCCGACGTGATGACGTGCATGGATCCTACGTTTAACCCCTCAAACGGCTCTTCATGTCCCTGGTAGGTGTCGCCGGGAATCGTGATCGCATGAAAGAACGGGTACTTGTCGATCAGCCGTTGACGAGCTTCCGGATCGAACGGCACGAAGCTCGTTTCATAAGAAGCACATGCCTGGCTGATCGCAGAAGCAGGTAGAGCTCCACCCAGGAATGCGGCATCGGCTGCGCCGTCTGACAACATGTCGACGGCCGGCCCTTGCGGAGCGTTGACTTTGTCGATGTCTTCAAGCTTAACGCCGTGCTCTTCCAGGATCGGAGCGACGAACATTTCGAAGCCGGCACCGGCCGGGCCGATGACGACTCGCTTGCCCTTCAAGTCGGCGATGGACTTAATTCCAGAGTCGGCTTTGGTCACGAACATCGCAACATTCGGAGCCATCGTCACCACGGCCCGGATGTTGTACTTCTGGTCCCACGACGATTCGCCTCGGAATGCAAAGTACGAGATGGCGGAATTCGACAAGGCCAGCTGCAGATCGCCTTTCTCGAGACCACGAATGTTGGCCTGAGACCCTTTGGTTCCTTTGGCCTGGACCTTCCAGTTGTTGTCACCCTTGTGAGTATTCAATGTCTGGGCAATGGCGTCGCCAACAATCGGGAACGTTCCGCCGATTGGCGCCGTGCCCATGCTGAGAAACACTGTTCCGCCTGCGGGTGGATCGGTCGGATCGTCAGGGCCCGGTGTCGGTGTCTCGCCGCCGTTGCATCCGGCAAACGACACGGCAGCCACCAGGCATGCAAACACGTCGAAACTCCGTCGAGATAAAAGGCTCCTGGCCATGATCAACGTTCCTTGAAGGGGACTTCTTTATTTACGGTCGCTCGCCGCCAGCACCGGCAACGAGACAGTAATAGATTTGTGTCTGAATCAGTCGAAAGGATCAGTCGAAAGGGATTCGAAATTCGAGGCAAACCGGGAGAGAAAAAAGCGTCCCTGGACGGAACTCAGGCGGGCATCACTTGGGGCGAATTCTGAACGAACCAGCTGCTCAATTCGCTCAGCGATCGTATCAGTCGCCAGATGGCCTTTCCAGTGACCCGTCCGTGTCTGCTGAGAGGCTTCCCGCTCCAATGACTGAAGCGGCATCAACGCCTGAATCAGCGAGCCAGCTGGTCAATGCCTCGGCGGCGATTTCATGAGCACGCTCGTTGGGGTGGGCATCGAACGGATTAACCGTCAGACGCTCGTCGGCGCGAGCTGAAAGTGCTGGATCCAGATCGAGACAGTCGATGCCGAGTTCTTCGCAGTCCGTCAGAATCTGATGATGGATCTCGCGGAACGGATAGTCCGAACCAAGGTTGTGCAGGAACGGAAAAATGGCCACTCGGAAACGGCAATCGTTCTCGCGGCACATTTCGGAAGTGCGCAGGAGGGCCTCTCGAAATCGGAGCCACGGGTCGCCCTCATAGTACTCCTTGACGAACGAGTAGTAACTCCGAGTCTGCGGCTGAAAAAGCAGCTGAGTTCTGAAATACAGCCAGTTGAAAAAGTACGTGTCGCGGAAGAAGAACCCCAGCGGCTCGAAATGGGACAGGCTCAAACTCTGAGACATCGTCGGATCATGAAACGCTTCGATGTCGTTCAGGCAAAGCACGTACACGGCGTCGTCGATTCGGCCATTGACGCTGAACGAATTCTGGAGAATCGCCTCGGCCCAGAGCAGATCGGTGCCCGGCCAGGCCAGGTTTGAGACTTCGACAGTCGGCGTTTCCGAATCTCTTAACTGCTTGGCCACTCGATCGCTGAACCGATCAGCGACGTCGGCGACCCCATGCCCAAACGTAAAGCTATCGCCGAGAAAGCAGACGTGGCGGCGGCCGTCGGGCGGATTCAGAACGACGTCTGATTCGCTGCGATACTGAATCCCGGTGTCTTTTGAAAACTCAAGAATGCGCACGTCGGGATCGACGTGAACCTTGAACCATCGCCGCGATACGTTCGTCATGTCGAACGAGTCGGTTGTGTCATAGAGCAACGCGAAACCAAGTTCAGGCAGTGTCAACAGCCCAAGACACAGCCATCCGGACAGCCCGGCGTAAACGAACTTGCGCCGACTCTTCTCGACCGCCCATTTGCGGCGCAATCGGATCAGCCCAACGGGTACGAGAAGTAAGAACAACAGCCAGCAGGCCATCGCCAGCAGATAGCCATCAGAGAGATGCAGAAACAGTTGCCACATGATTTACCAGCGGTCGCCGTTGTCCGAGCAACCTTCAACATCACCCAGATAAAAGTAAGCGAGCACTTCTGATTGATCGAACGGCTTCTGCAGCCGGATCGACCGTCGCTCGTAGAGCCCGGAGCTGACATCCTCGACTTCGTCGAGCAACCGAAGTCCCGGCTCGTCAACATCCCACACCTCGCCGTGGATTGCCAGCCCCTCTCCGGAAGATGGCGCTTCGATCAGACCAGGGTACCAGCCGATTCGGTACAGCCGATACTCGGGCAGAGTTTTCGCTTCGCCGACAAAACGGTGCGCCGCCAAATGCTCGTGCAGAGCCCGCCCTCGCTGCAGCGTTCCGTAGACAAAGACCAGCACGTCAATTCCTGTCAAAATATTACGACGTCAATCTTGACCAGTATTTTCGCCAAAACCGGCATTATCCGTACAAAATGAAAAACTGCAGACGCTACCCGAGCCGGAACACAATTCTCAGTAAAACTGGAGATTTCTGTGGATAGTTTCCGTATATAACCGGGTTTTATGATGAAATGGATTCTGCAGGGCAGTCAGGAAAA
>JBLFXD010000893.1:0-3076 GCA_047611045.1 Planctomycetaceae bacterium
GATCCTGAGAGGGCTCTGACTTCTTCTTCCGAGGCATCGATGATCCTTTCCAAAGCCCCAGAATAAGAGAACAGGGTGTCCCTGAGACTGGCTACACCTCAGCTTTCGTCGTCTTCGAATTTGTTTTGCGCGAGCAGTTTGAATTCTGGATTGGCGTCGAGGACGAAGACACCTTCCCAGCGGCTGGGGACAAACAGCTTGCCGTCACACAGAACCGGCGAAGCGTAAACTGGTCGTCCGCCTCCTCCGACAAGCCTTTCGCGGTAGACCGTTTTCCCGGTTTCGGCGTTCGTGCAGAAGGCAACGCCTTTGTCGTCAATCCAGTAGAGGTGTCCTTCGTGCAGAACGGGAGTGGCGACATACGAGCTGTCCCGGCTGGTCCACGCAATGTTGGATGTGATGTCCCCTTTTCCGTCCGCTTTGAAGGCAACGCTTCCGCCTGCTGGAAAACCACCAGTCACGTAGATCATGCCGTTGGTCGAATTGACGCTCGGCGAGATGTTTCCCGGAAGTTTCGTTTCGCAGTACCACGCCAGCTTGCCGTTATCCGGGTTCAACGCCCAGACTTCCTGCGGCACAGCGAGGACCAGCAATTCGCGATCGTCGCTCTTAATGAGCTTCGGTGTGCCATAGGCGAGTTCGAGCAGGTCGGCTTCAGTCTTCCAGATTTCTTTTCCGGTCTTCCTGTCGAGAGCGATGATCGATCGACTTTCCTCCGACGCATTCACGATGACGGAGTCGCCATGCACGATCAGGCTCGCCGCTGATCCCCAGTGGCGGTTACTGGAGCTTGTTCCGACGCGGACGTTCCAGATTTCGTTGCCTTCAAGGTCGTAAGCGTAAACGCCTGACTTGCCGAAGAATGCGTAGACATGTTTTCCGTCGGTGACCGGTGTCCCGCTGGCATAGCCGTGCTCGGTAATGAATCCCTGATACCGATCCTCGTTGGCGGCATTCTTGACAGTCTTTGTCCAGGTGATCTTTCCCGACGTCCTGTCGACACAAACGAGCTGTCGCGCAAGGTTGGCGTCGTCGCCGCCTGCCGCTTCGCCGTAGCCCGAGTAGCAGGTAACAAAGACTCGATCACCAAGCACGATCGGAGACGACGATCCTTTGCCAGGCAGATTCGATTTCCATTTCAGATTGCTCTTCAGATCCCACTTCGTCGGAATCGGACCTTCGGTGCTGATGCCGTCGCCGTTAGGGCCTCGGAATCGCGGCCAGTCTCCAGCATTGACCGAAACTGCAGTCAGTGAAAGAACGGCGAGCAACACGGCTGAAAGTCGATACGGCAATTTCACCAGGAGTCTCCAGATTCGTTGTATTTTTACTGAACGAGCCGTCTCGCTACGCTGCGACATGGCGACGAAACAAAACGACGCTGCATCGGGATCCGCGATCAGGATCGATAATTCACTGGCAAATTGAGCGATCTCCATCACGTCCGAAAGAGGCGAGAGTATGTTTCCGAATACGCGATTGATCGATTTGAGCGTCCCGCTGGAAAACGACGCCGTCAGCGAGCCGTTGCCGGGCACCATCCACTACGTTGAGCATCAAACCGAAGGCCGCGCTCAGATGGAGCAATTCTTTGGCGTGACGCCGGATGATCTCGTTTGGTCGAACGGGGAAGGCTGGGCGATCGAAGAAGTCCGCATGATCACTCACACGGGGACGCATGTGGACGCGCCGTACCATTACGGTCGTGAATCCGGAGGGCAGCCAGCAAAAACAATTGACGAAGTGCCGCTGGAATGGTGTTTCGCGCCGGGCGTGGTCATGGACGTTCGCCACGTTGAGCCCGGAGCGGAAATCACGGTCGATCATCTTCGAGAAATCCTCGACCGAATCGAATACTCGCTGAAGCCCGGCGACATCATTCTGTTGCAGACCGGCGCCGACAAGCGGATCCATTCGAAGGAATACTTCCGCCAGCCAGGGCTCGGTCGCGACGGAGTTTTGTGGTTGGTCGACCAGGGCATCAAGGTGATCGGCATCGATGCCTACACTCTCGATCGCCCCTTCGCTGACATGGTCGGAGACTTCAAGAAAACGGGAGACGGTCGTCACATCTGGCCGGCGCATTTCGCAGGAATCACCAGCGAATACTGCCAGATCGAGAAGCTGGCGAATCTCGACCAGATTCCGCAACCGCACGGATTCATGGTGTCGTGCCTGCCGGTCAAAATTAAAGCGGCCAGCGCAGCATGGTGCCGTGCAGTGGCGATTGTCCCCGAGTAGTTGCCACGCTCGCATACCGATCCGGTCTTCGACAAACTTGCGCCACGATCACCGCCTGTTGTCACAATTCTGCATTCACGAGTTTCACGATGAGCACAACGATCACCTGGCTGGGGCACGGAACTTTCTCGATCGAAACCGGCGGGAAGACGGTCATCATCGATCCGTTTTTCACCGGCAACCCGGCTGCCTCCACGACGGCCGATGAAGTCTCGCCCGACGCATTAATCATTTCACACGGTCACGGTGACCACGTCGGCGATGCGGTAGAAATTGCGAAACGAACCGGCTGCCTGGTCGTCGCCAATCATGAAATCATCGAGTGGTTGACGAAGCAGGGTGTCGACAACGTGCACGCTCAGCACATCGGTGGATCGCACAAACACGACTTCGGAACCGTCAAACTGACGATCGCCCATCACGGTTCGTCGCTGCCCGACGGATCGAACGGCGGAAACCCCTGCGGCATTATCCTGAGAACCGACGACGGAACGATCTATCACGCCTGCGACACCGGCCTCTTCTACGACATGAAACTGATCGGCGAAGAAGGCATCGACGTGGCAATTCTGCCGATCGGCGACAACTTCACAATGGGCCCCGAAGACGCGCTGCGAGCGGTCAAACTGATCGAACCAAAGCGAGTCATCCCAGACCACTTCGGAACGTGGCCACTGATCGATCAGGATGTCGCCGCCTGGGCCGAAAGCGTCCGCAGCGAAACGTCGACCGAGCCCGCTGTCCTTGAGCCCGGACAGTCAGTCGAGCTGTAGGGTGGGCACCGCCCACCAATTCATCAAACACGGAATAGTGGTGGGCGGGGCCCACCCTACAG
>JBLFXD010000894.1:0-3076 GCA_047611045.1 Planctomycetaceae bacterium
CGACTGACAGTCCGTCCCACTGGTCGACCTCCACTTCGGCCAGCCCTGACATTGCCATCAGGCGAACGCTTCACGCTGCGCTGATGCCAAATCATGGACGACTACGTTTCGTTCCGCCTCCACACACGTTGACCATTGCGACACTTGTCAGACGCGACTCGGAGAACTGGCCGCAGAAGATGGAGAGTGGGACGAGGCTCACGAGATGCTCGTCGCGGTCAACGAAATTCGCGAGCAGGGCGACAGTCAGCCGCGGACCGGTTCATGGCACGCCAGTCGGTGGCAACGTCGTCCGACGGCGTGGACCGAGTCGATGGCCCGGCAGCTTCTCAGTCCACCATCGCACCCCGAAATGCTGGGCCGCATCGGTCGTTACGAAGTCGAGCGGCTCATCGGTGCGGGCGGGATGGGAGTTGTCTTCAAAGCGTTCGATACGGAGCTGAATCGTCCGGTCGCGATCAAAGTGCTGGCGCCGTTCCTCGCCGGAAGTGGAGCGGCACGGCAACGGTTTGCTCGTGAAGCTCGCGCGGCGGCGGCTGTTGTGCATGAACACGTCGTCGCGATTCACAATGTCGAGACCGAAGGCGAGTCACCATTTCTCGTCATGCCATTTGTGGCCGGTGATTCTCTGCAGACTCGACTGGACCGCGAAGGAGCACTCGACGTCTGCGAAGTCCTGCGAATCGGCATGCAGACGGCCGCCGGTCTTGCCGCAGCGCACGCTCAGGGACTTGTGCATCGAGACGTCAAGCCGTCCAACATCCTGTTGGAAGAAGGTGTCGAGCGTTCGTTGCTGACCGACTTTGGACTCGCCCGAGCCAATGACGATGCCAGCCTCACTCACACCGGCTACCACCCCGGCACGCCTCAATACATGTCGCCCGAGCAGGCACGCGGAGAAACCGTCGACGCCCGCAGCGACCTCTTCAGTTTTGGCAGCGTCCTTTACACCATGTGCACCGGCCGGCCGCCGTTTCGAGCGGAAACCAGCTACGGAATTCTTCGACGCATCACCGACAATGAACCGCGTCCGCTGCGTGAGATCAACCCGAACGTTCCCATCTGGCTGGAACGCGTCGTTCAGAAACTACTGGCCAAGTCGCCGCCTGATCGCTTTCAGACGGCCGGCAAGGTCGCAGAACTTCTCGAAGAATGCCTCGCTCATGTCCAGCAGCCAACGACCGTCAAAATGCCGGCCGAGTGTCGACGGTCTTTACTGCCCGACACCAGAACTTTGCCAGTCACTCGCAACCAGTTAACGCTGCTCGCCGTTGCCACGACCTCGCTGGTGCTCGGCGTCATCTTTGGCCCTCAATTTCTCACGCAGAGTCCGACGAGACAGGACGAGATCGGCTCATCGGCTGCTGGTGAGGCAACGGATGAAACTCCGCCGGTCATCGCTTCTGAATCTGACGCAATGTGGGACGGAACGGCCATCACTATTGAATCATTCGACCAGGACCTGACTTCATTCGAATCGCGTGCCAGTTCCCTTTGGAACAGTCCTTCGAAATCTGAAACGTCCGATGTTCAATCGGACACGCCGCTACTCCAGTAAGAAAAGTCGCCACCATGATTAAGTATCGTCAGCTTTGCTTCTGGATCGCGGTCGCCACCGCTTCCACCGCGTTTGCTCAAGAACCGCCTGCCAAACCTGAATCCGTGGCACCGGCCAGGGATCAGAAGGTGACTCAGCAGCCGGTCGCCGCCGAGGCCGCTTCTGAAACGGCAACGGATCCGACGACGACGAAAATCAGTCAGCCCGATCCAGCGAAAAGTGCTTCGTCCCCAGCCACAACCGCAACGCCTGTCAAAGTAACAAAATCCGTCCCAGCGACGACGGCTGCAGCGGCAACTCAGCCGGGAGCAGAACCCAGCCCGGCTCCGAAACCGGGTTCCGGCGGGCATCAAGTCGCGGCTCCCGCGAGTCAACGACGGACAACCTCGCGAATCGCCATCATCGAACTGGATTCGCAATCGTCGAAGTCCGACGTGATTCGGCAGGTTGTCGAAGCTCTCGAGAAACAGGGGATCGCCAAACAGACCGAGCCAGCCGACTCCGCCGCCCAGCAAGGAAGCGGTCTCACGGCCCGGATTGCCGCTCGGTCGGACATGAAAGTCGAAGACGTAACGAGCCTCGTTCGGTCGCTGCAGGGGCACAACGTTCAACGAATGAGTTTTATAAAGCCGATTAATGACCGAAACGTCGTTACGGTGCTGGCACCTGCCGACACGCCCTGGCCGACAATCGACAATCTGCGAACAATGATCACCGCGAAGAATCAGTTCGCTGTTGAATTTCAGCTCGCGACTCCGGCACCCCAGCCGACCGCGTCAACCGAATCCGCCGCCCCAGTAGGAAGTGGTCTGACCGCAAGGATTGCCGCCCGCGCAGATACAAAACACGAAGAAATGTCGAGGGTCATTCGGTCAGTGAAGGCGCATAAAGTTCAGCAAATACTTGTTACAAGGCCGACTGATGACCGAAACGTCGTGACGGTACTGGCACCGGCCGAGACTCCCTGGCCGACGATCGAGAATTTGCGAACAATGATCACTGCGAAGAAACAGTTCGCCGTTGATGTTCAGATCGCCACGCCAGTTGAGCCGCGGCAACCGACCAGCCATGGAAGTTTTAACTCGGCATCATCTCGGATTGGATCCCCCCCGCCGAGCCGGACAGGGGCCACTCCCGCACCCGACAAACCTGTAGCTGCGAAGCCCCACGATAGAACGTTCAGAAACAATGTGAGAATTACGGGGAGAACTGGAAAACCACTATCGTGGGTTGAGAAAGACGCTGCTTCGATCGAGGCCGTGCTGAAACGGTCGGACGGGATCACATTGATGATGGGGACGCGGAATCATCTTCTTTCAGTATTTGAAACGTCAGACATTGCAAAAATTACCCAGACTATATTGAGAGCAGCCACGGGCAACGACGACGTCCAGTTGTGGGCAGATGTCGACCAACTAGTGATTCGAACTAAGCAGAAAGATCTCTCGAACCCAAACTTCAACACCGGGGGAAAGATTGCGCAAGAGCTCCTTAAAGTTCTATCAAGCAAGCTGCATC
>JBLFXD010000895.1:0-3072 GCA_047611045.1 Planctomycetaceae bacterium
GGCGCACTCTCCACTGTCGCCGCTAACTACCGCAGCATCCCTTCCTCATCGATCGGAAAATGCGGAGCGACCCCTTCAAGCTCGGAACGGAAAACGGCAAAGGTAACGCCAAGTCCCCAGTCTTCCATACTTGCGAAGTCGGTGCCGTCGATTGCTGCCAACAGTGATCGCTGCAATTGACCATGCCTGGCACAAAGAGTAACTATTGCGGCATTCTGAAGGCCGATCCGAATAGAACGGGCTGACTTCAGTGACCGGCACCCTTTGAATTTACACACCATTCGACGTGTCCCGCTGTTCTGGCGGGAGCCTGGAAGCCATGCCGCTTAAAGTCGCTGATCCATCGAGCGAGCCGACTCTGAATCTGACGCCGATGATCGACATCGTTTTTTTGTTGATCATCTTTTTCATGGTCGGAACTCAGTTCACTGAGCAGGAACGCCAGTTCGACGTGCAGGTTCCGTCCGTCAGTGACGCGCCACCGCTAACGAGCCGTCCGGACGAAATCGTCGTCAACGTCGACGCCGAAGGTCAGGTTTCGATCAGTGACGAGCAGTTGAGCATCGACGCACTCGAGCAGCATCTCAACGAAGCTCGTGAGAATTACCCCGACCAGTCCGTCGTTGTGCGCGGCTCTGGCCCGGATCCGTATCAGAACGTGATGGACGTGTTGACCGCGTGCCACCGCGCGAAGATCAGCCACATTTCGCTCGCGAACCAGCTTCGAGAATCGCCATGACGCTGGCAGCGATCGAATTTGTCGAGTGGCTGGCTTCAACCTTCGGCTCGACCACCGAAGATGTTGAAGTCGCGCTATGGGTCTCGCTGCTCGCGGGGATGCTGTTCGCGACGATCCACTTCATCACGATGATGGTCACAAAGTGGGGCGACAGCGAACCGACCGGCAAAGCGTTCATGTGCTCCGTGCTTTTGCATCTTTCGCTGGCCTTCGGAGCCGTTGCCGTTTCGCCGCCCGAGCAACTCGTGATGGCCAGCATTCCCGAGCCGTTTCAAATCCGGAAGATCCTGCTCGAAGGCGAAGAGCCGATCGAAGCGGACACTTCCGGTAACACGCCCGTCTGGGAACAGGTGCTGAATAAACCGAGTCAGCAACTTTCGCGCAGCGATCACGCGCCGATGGAGTTCGAACCGCTCGAAAGTCCCGAACGACGTCCCGAGCCGATCACGCGACCTGACATCACCATTCCCGACGCAAGGTCCATGCCCGAGTTGGAAGTGTCGCGGCCCGAACCTCGCGACTTCGGTAACGAAGGCCCAAAGATCGAATCGGCAGCACCGCGAACAATCACAGACTCGACGGCCGAAGCGCGGCCGGAAATCAACATTCCGTCCCTGTCGTCGATCAAGCGAACGGTTCGCGAAAGTGGCCTGAAAGACGTCAGCGTTGAGCGGACGCCGAATCGAGGTTCGGTCGATAAAATCGCACCCAACTTCGACGCCACTCGGCAGCTTGCGAAGATCGACACAATCGTTGATCCCACGTCGTTTCTTGAACGAGCAGCGACTGACGAGCCCATCAAACGCCGCACGGCACCCGCTCCATCGACCTTGCAGGAAGAGACTGCCGGGACCGTGTCTAATAGTTCGAGCGACGGAGCGGCCAGCGGCGGCGCGGCGACACCGAAGTTCAGTCGGCTGAGAACTCGCACACCGAAGATGGAAGAACTCGGCGGCATCGAAAGATTTCGACCGGATCTGACGCCGCAAACCAAAACGCCATTGCCATCGCCGGTTGTCGCTGTTCGTGGTGGGCTGCCAAGTCCATTCCCAACGGACGCTCCGCAGCCGAATGTCGTCCGACCCAATTTTGAATCGGTCGACCCCAGCGTCACCACAAAGATCCCACCGACCTACCGACTGCGGTCGTTGGCTCGGCGTGAGGAAACCGCTCGGCGGTACGGAGGAACTGAGGCTTCTGAACGAGCGGTTGAAACAAGCCTGCAGTGGCTCGCGCTGCATCAGAATCCGGCCGGCTTCTGGGATGCTGACGGCTTCTCGGGGTTGTGCCCGGACGGGGATCGCTGCACCGGACGATCCGGCCGAATCAAAATCGACGAAGAGAAAGTCGACCGCCTGAACGCCGGACTGCAGGCCGATGCCGGAGTAACGGGCCTCGCGATTCTGGCGTTCCTCGGAGCTGGCTACACGCACGAAGAAGGTCAGTATGCCGATCAGGTCGATCGAGCACTCCGCTGGCTGGTTCGCGAACAAGGTTCCGACGGATTCTTCGGCGGCAAGGCGACCCGTTACGCAAAGATGTACTGCCACGCCATCGCCACCTACGCGATGGCTGAAGCGTTGGGCATGCAGACCGACCGCTCGAACGATCGCCGACTGCGAGTTCCGCTGACCAAAGCGATTGCCTACATCGTCGATGCTCAAAACAAAGACGACGGCGGCTGGCGATACATCAAAGGACAACGCAGCGACATGAGCATGTTTGGCTGGCAGTTAATGGCTCTGAAGAGTGCCGAAATTGCCGGCGTTCAGGTTCCGGTTGCCACTCGTCAGTTGCTGATTCAATTTCTCCGGGAACGCAGCCTCGGAGACCGCAAAGGCCTGGCGGCATACCGCGTCCTCCCGCCCGAGTTTCCATCGCTGCCACCGTCACCGTCCATGACGGCGGAAGCTTTGTTCTGCAAACAAATGCTCGGCCTGAACCGCTCGAATCCGCAAAGCCTCGAAGCGGTCGAGTTTCTCATGAATCGACTTCCTGACCGACAATCAGAAGATCTCTACTACTGGTACTACGGGACGCTGGCGATGTACCAGTACGGCGGTGCCGAGTGGCGATCGTGGAACACCGGCCTGCGAGACCATCTCGTTGAAGACCAGCGAACGACCGGCCACGCTGCCGGCAGTTGGGACCCCAAAGCTCCCTGGGGACCATACGGCGGGCGAGTCTTCTCGACAGCCCTCAGCACGCTATGCCTGGAAGTGTATTACCGCTTCCTGCCGCTGTATCAGATCGGCGACGAAATCGAACGCGCCGGCGAGTAGGCTGGCTCACCGTTCGATCTCAGCCTTTGCTTATTGAGCATTGGGTGGTGC
>JBLFXD010000896.1:0-3069 GCA_047611045.1 Planctomycetaceae bacterium
CTTTGGAGCGTCGGACGATCAGGCTGCTTATGTGAAAGACAACCCGGTCAGCCCCGCCGACATCTGCGCGACAATTTACGAATGCCTGGGCATTGATCCGGATATGCAGATTCCGGATTCCGCCGGCCAACCAGTCCGCATCCGCATGGGCGGTCGCGTGATCAACGAGATCCTTGCGTAGTCACATCGCGAATCAATCTGTCTGAATGGCCGCTGAAGACGATCAGCGCTTTGGAGTGCTTCATGTTTCGTAGCGTCATTTTGTCGTTGAGTTTCTTCGCGCTGAACTGCCATTGTCTCCAGGCAGAAATCCCGACGGAAACCGGCGAACGACTATCCGTAATCGGAAGTCCCGTCTCGCTGGAAGTTCTGCCCGAGACGATCTCGCTTTCAGGACCGCGCGCGAACCAGCAGGTCCTGGTGACCGGAGTTTATGCCGACGGGTCTGTGCGAGATCTGACCAGTCTTTCTGAGTGGAAATCTTCAGCACCCGAGCTGTTGGAAATCACTTCGGAAGGTCTCGCAACCGGGCGCCGCGACGGAGCCACGTATCTGGACATCCAAGTGGCCGGCCTGGCGGCTCGCGTGCCGGTGACTATTGCCGATTCGAATCAGTCTCGGCCTGTCAGCTTTCGTCGCGAATTCATGCCGCTGCTCAGCGTGGCCGGTTGCAGCGACATTCGGTGCCACGGTGCGCCCAGCGGTAAAAGCGAGTTTCGACTTAGTCTGTGGGGTTTCGACCCGGACCTGGACTTTCGGCAACTCACGCACGACGGGCTGGGGAGACGCACCAACTCGCTGGCCCCGGACAAAAGTCTCATTCTGATCAAAGCGCTGATGCGTATTCCGCATGCAGGCGGTCGCCGATTTGATTCCGACAGTCCATATGCCCGATTGATGAGAGACTGGCAGTCCGAAGGTCTCCAGGATGATGCGGGCGAGGTTGCCGTGCGAACGCTGACTGCCTCTCCGTCACGACGCGTTTTGCAGGCTCCGGCAAAGTGGCAGCAGCTGGCCGTTCGTGCGGAGTTTGACGACGGTCACTCCGCAGACGTGACACGTCTGACGACGTTCTTCAGCAGCGATATCGCGATCGCGGATGTCGACCGAACGGGACGCGTCGAATTCAAGGGCCAGGGAGAAGTGGCCATTCTGTGCCGGTTTCTCGGCAGGATGCAGGCCGTCCGCCTGATGTACATCGCGCAGCCGGCAGCGGACTACCAGTGGCCCGAACCACCAGCCAACAATTACGTCGACACGCATGTGTTCGCCAAACTGAAGCTGTTGAACATCGCGCCGTCGACACTTTGCAGTGACGAGCAATTTGTCCGACGAGTGTACCTCGACGTGTGCGGCATTTTGCCGACACCCGACGAAACACAGAAGTTTGTCGCCGCAACGGAGCCGGACAAACGGGCGCAACTGATCGATCAACTTCTGCAACGCCCGGAGTATGCCGACTTCTGGACGAAGAAATGGATGGACGTGTTACGTGCCAGCCGCGATTCGATTCAGCTGGCCGGTGCACAGGCTTATCAGAAGTGGCTCCGCGATCGGATCGAGGCCGATGCATCATTCGCCGAAATCGCGCAGGCCCTGCTGACATCAAAGGGGAAGTCCTACAGTGACGCTCCGGCGAACTTCTATTGTGTGCCGCCGACTCCAAAAACGATCACCGACGCTGCCTACCTGCAGAAAGACCTGACCGAAGCAACGGCGCAGCTGTTTCTCGGCGTGCGTCTGCAATGCGTGAGGTGTCATGATCATCCCTACGAAAAATGGAAACATGACGACTACCTGTCGATCGCCGCCCACTTCACTCAGGTGAAACGAAGCCGACTGGGGAAGGCGGGACCGGCTGGCCGTCCGGAACGTCGACAGATCGAGATCGCACTCGACTTCAATAGCCCCGAAGTCACCAACGAGTCCGGTGAAGTCGTGGCTCCTCGACTGCCCGGCGAACAACCATCGGAAGTACCTGCCGAGCAGGACCGTCGCGAATTGCTGGCGGACTGGCTGACTCGGAAAGACAACCCGTTTTTCGCGAAGGCTGTGGTCAACAGAATTTGGTTTCACCTGCACGGGCGAGGGGTCGTCGAACCCGTCGATGATTTCCGTGATTCCAATCCTTCAGCGAACGACGAACTGCTCGAAGCGCTGGCTGCCGAATTCGCCGAACAAGGCTTTCGATTGAAGCCGCTGATCCGGACGATCGTCAATTCGCGCACGTACCAACTGAGCCCCGTTCCGACCGCCAGTAATCAAAGCGACCATCGATACTTCTCGCACATGTTTTCCCGGCCGCTGTCTGCCGAAGTTCTGCTGGACGCTGTTTGCAACGTGACGGGCATTCAGGAAGTCTTCGAAATCGCCAACGACTACACGATCGGAATTCCCGACGGTTCCACCACGCTGCCGGTCGGTACGCGAGCGGTTCAGTTGCCGGTCACTGATACGGAGACATTGATCAACACAATGGGCAAGTACGTCCGCTATGAACCGCACCCATTCCTGCGAACGTTCGGTCAGCCGAGTCGAACTCAAACGTGTGAATGTGACCGTGAGCAGCATTTCGGCCGCAAGCAGGCACTCGAGCTGATCATTGGCCAGATGACCTCGAACAGGCTCACCGACAAAGACAATCGCCTCGGTCACCTGCTGGCGGAAAAGCGATCGGACACAGAGATGCTTAACGAATTGTATCTCTGCGCTTTATCCCGCAGGCCGTCTGAAGCGACTGCGAAAGCTCTTTCGCAGCACGTCGCCACGAGTACCGACAAACGGCAGGCGTGGGAAGACATTCTGTGGACGATTTTGAATTCGCAGGAATTCATCTATCAGCATTAGGCCCGATGTCTGAGGCGAGCGGTCGGCCATTGGAAACTGGCCAACGATGGTCGGAACAGTTCGGGACAGGGGCATCATGCTGTCGTGCATGGCGTCAGGTTCGGAACAGATCTCAATGCCGTCTTCGACGCGATCGACGACGGGTTGGAAGTACCGGTCGCTAGATCGTTGAGCCTCGGCAGAAGGCCCTTCGACGGATCAACCAGGTATCGCCAACCGATC
>JBLFXD010000897.1:0-3068 GCA_047611045.1 Planctomycetaceae bacterium
TACTCGCCCCGCTGCCATCTGCCGAAACGCTTCCTCGACAATCTCAATCGACCGAGGCATGTCAATCAGCTCGGCAACGTCCTGTTCGGTAAGGAAAAGACACGACATGAATTGGTATTACTTTCTGAAGGGCGTGGAGTGTGCTGCATCTTCGGCGCAAGTTCATTTATCAATCGGGTCAGGGATTCTTGCCATCGGAGCGGTCTTCGCTCAGCTCGTTAAACGTGCGTGGTTCAAAGCCAGCTGGCTGTCGGGTGTCTTTGGTGATGATTGACCAGGTCTTGCCGTTTTCGCGAAAACGCGACCACTCTTTCGGCTGATATCTGATTGCCAGATGTGGAGTTTCAATGCGCTGGCCTTTGTTTTCCCACGAGTGCATCACCGCCTCGACAGCCCCAGTCGTCAGCAATGTTCTTTCTGCCGGAAAGGGTTCCTCTCTGGCTGTGAAAGTGTGCTGGATCGCGTGCGAGAGTGCTTTGAAGAGGCCTCGGTTTCCCCACGGACTGTTGAAAATGGCAGTTGCCTGTGGCGTTGATGAACCTTTAACTCGGCAGGCGAAATTCCAGCGATCTCCACTGCTGCCAATCTTCAGCACCGTCGCCTTGAGACCGTCTCGATATTCAAGACAGATCGCATACGGGCCCGAGGGGCCAGGCGGGCTCTCGTAGACAGGTAGCTTCGACTTGGATTTTGAAAAAACTCCTTGAGTTGGTCGACCCTGGCGGACCGCATTCATATCCGCTTCGGCCTTCATAGCGGCCTCGACGAGGTCAGTTGACCAGCGACCCGATTTGCGAGCTTCCTCGAACGCATCTCCGTAGACCAGTTCGACGCTTTCTATGCCGGTTTCGCCCCCGGTTCGGGATTCGACGATCGATTGCAGAACCTCCAGAGCGTGAAAGTCGTAGCTCTCCAGACCGCCACCGTGGATAGAGACGGCTTCCTCGATTTTCGTTCCCGGCTTCAGACTCAGCATCGGCCGTCGCTGAGCCAGCGGAACCGAACTGCCGGCGATCAGAGGCATCCCATTCTCGCGGCAGGTGTCGTACATCTCTTTCGCTTCGGACCAGTTGGTCGAGAGATGCTTGTCATTGAAAAACGGCACAAAACGGTCAGCCTTTTTCATGACCGCAAACGCCTCGTCAAAGAACCGCTTTCGAGGATAAAGGTGCTGCCCTCGTTCGTTGTACGGATAGCTCCCGTGTTCGCCGATCGACAGGACAGCATCCACGGCCAGTTCCTGTCCACCGACACACATCGCCTCTTCAATCGATTTGCATAACGGAATGCCAAAACGGCGAGTGACCTCTTTCGCCATGTCATCATGAGGAAACTGATCGGCGTGAAACGAAACCACATCGACACCGGGGTCGATCAGTTTTCCACCGAAGTAATACGGCCCGAGGAAATTCTCCAGAATGTTGTATGCATGACTGCGAAACCGCAGCGCAGTAAAGATCGCCGCGACGCGAGGCCGTTTGTGGCGAGGTTTTGCGGCGAAGCTGACTCCACCCGCGACCGAAAGTGACGTCCCCGCAACCGCGGCCTGATTGAGAAATTCACGACGGGTGAACTGGAGCATTGTTAACTCGCTGTCTGATCTCGATGAACCATTAAAATGAAGAAGCAATATAGAACGGAATTCTGGTCAGAGTTGGCAGGGATTACGCGAGGATGTCCTTGATCACCTTGCCGTGATCGATATCAAGTCTCTTGCGCCCGGGGATTTCGAGCCGGCGGTTGTCGAGCCCGAGTAGATGAAGCACGGTTGCGTGCAGGTCGGTGACGTAGTGGCCTTCGCCGAGTGCGTGATAGCCCAGTTCATCCGTCGCCCCATGGACGTAGCCCTGCTTGAGTCCCGCGCCGGCCATCCAGATCGTGAAGCCGTTTGGATGATGGTCGCGACCGTTGGTCCCGCCTCCGCGCAGTTCAAGGCCAGGCGTGCGTCCGAATTCGGTGCAGAACACGACGGCGACTTCGTCGAGCAGTCCACGCTGCTTCAAGTCCTGAATTAATCCAGCGACGGGAAGGTCTACGGTGGCACATAGTCGTGTGTGATTTTCCTTCAGCTTTCGATGCGAATCCCAAACGCCGTATTTGGAAGGGAAGACCTGCACGAATCGTACGCCGCGTTCGATCAACCGTCGGGATGCCAGCAGTCGTTGGCCTGCAAGTTTGGTAGCGTCATTGTCAATGCCGTACAGCTTTCTCGTGGTTGATGTTTCCTGCGCGAAGTCGATTGCTTCGGGAACGGCGGACTGCATGCGAAACGCCAGTTCGTACGCCTTGATCCTCGCCCGTAATTCCTGATCCTCTGGATACTCGATCGCCGTCAGTTCATTCAGTCTATTGATCAGTTCGTACTCGTGACGTTGCTCGTCCAGGCTCTGTCCGCTCTTCCGCTGGCCGAACGGCAGGGGATTCTTTGGATCCAGAGTTAGCGGGACGCCGGCATGTTGGGGCCCCAGATAGAGCGAATCGATCGATAGTCGAGTGTCTGGCCGGGTTGGCCCGCCCAGCACCGCAAATTTCGGCAGATTTTCATTCAGCGTTCCCAGACCGTAATGCGCCCATGCACCGATGCTTGGCTGCTGCTCGTCGAGCCGGTGGCGTCCAGTATGAATCTGATTCTCGGCAGCATGATCGTTGTCTGTCGTCCACATGTTGCGAACGAAGCACAGATCGTCGACTCGCTTGGAAAGGTGCGGCCACCAGTCGGTGACCTCAATGCCGCTGTCACCATGTTTCTTCCAACCAACCTGCATGGGATAGATCGTTGGATAGACGTCTCGAACATTGACTTCTTCTGCTGAAACCGAGCGGAACCGTTTCTTGTGCAGCGGCGAATTGACGGGGTTTGCGAACGGCGTTTTGTCGAACGTCATACCGGCGTACTTATTCAAGGCAGGTTTAGGATCGAACGTTTCCACATGGCTGTATCCTCCGGATAAGAAGATCCAGATCACAGATTTGGCACGCGGTGCGATATGGGGCACAGGAACACGCGACGCGTCATCGGCGCGGAGACGACCATCGTCCGCCAGCATCGCACCGAGAGCCAGGCCAGT
>JBLFXD010000898.1:0-3065 GCA_047611045.1 Planctomycetaceae bacterium
TGGTGCCCAGTCCGTGCCGTTTGAGATTCCGGTCAGCGATTTTTCGGAGTTAGTAGAAGCCCGTGCACCGAATCAGCCGGCAACGATACCCGTCAAGTTAACTGTCCCTTCGGCGATGACCGGCGTGCTTGATCAGCGATACGGCGTCGACCGGTATCGTGTGTCGGGAACTAAAGGCGATGTCTGGGCGATCGACGTTCAGGCGGAAAGCTTCGGATCGCCGCTCGACGTGTCGCTCGCCATTGTCAAAGAGGATGGGACGGAGTTGAAACGTGTCGACGATGTGCCCGGCACGACGGATGCCCGCATCGTGTTCACCGTGCCGCTGGACGGGGCGTACGACCTTCTCGTCAGTGACACGTCGGGAGCCAGCGGAAACCGACAGGCTGTCTACCGGCTTGCTATTCAGAGCCCAAAGCCAGGGTTTCGACTGACGGCTCCAGAACTCTTTGCCGTGCCGATCGAAGGCTCGACCGTTCTCTCCATCAAGGCTGAGCGGACAGGAGGCTTTACCGGCCCCATTTCGGTTGCCCTCAAAGGACTGCCGGAAGGTGTCACCCTTTCGGAAGACACAACGATTGCTGAGAAGAAAAACGATCTCAAGCTGAAGATCACAGCCGCCGCCGATGCCGGCACGATTGCTCGGATGCTGACTGTGACCGGCGCAGCGATGATCGATGATGCGACGATCACTCACTCGCCCGAACCGGTTCTTTTGGCCGTTACGATGAAGCCTCCGTTCAAGATCGAGGCCGAAGGCAAGAACGACGTCACCAAGTGGCCACGAGGCACGACGTTCCCCGCTCCAGTTCTGATCGAACGGGACGAGTCGTTCAAGGGTGACATCACGCTGGAAATGCATTCCAAACAGGGGCGGCATCGCCAGGGAATTCGTGGCCCGGAGATGGTCATCAAGCCGGACGAGGATCGAATCCTTTACCCCGTGTTCCTTCCGGAGTGGTTGGAGACGACGCGAACCTCGCGCATGGTCGTCAACGGCGTCGCAAAGATCGCCGATCCGAAAGGCCGCATTCGATATTCATCGAGCAAGCTCGTCACCCGGATCGGATTTCTACCGACCGGAGCCATGCTGAAGATTGACAGCGCGATGAAGGAGTTCAAATTGTCGTCTGCTGCGAGTTTCGAATACCCGATTCAACTTCTGCGGGGACCTGGGGTGCGAGGCCCGATCAAACTGGAACTGGTCAACGAGTCTGAATCCGCACCGGCGTTTCGGGCCAACTCGATTACGGTCGACGCATCGGAGAGTCAGGCGACGCTTGCCGTAAACCCTCCCGATGGCGGAAACGTCAGTCGAGTCATGACCTTGAAAGTTCGTGCGACTGCCCAGTGGAACGGTCACCCGGTCATCGCCGAGACAACTCTGACCGTCGTGCCCAACGCCGTTTCGTCTCGGAAAGTGGTCATGCCATAGGCGTGTGACCGGCGGCGTGGCTAATTCAACTCACAGAACAGCGCCGTTCTTACTTGAACGCCAGTTCGTCGGCTTGAGGAAGTTCGTCGAGGCTGCCGAGACCGAAGAGCGACAGGAATCGCTTCGTTGTGGAATAGGTCACTCGTTTGCGGTTCTCGGCGTCGCGTTCCAGTGAGATCAACTCGCGACGCAGCAGTTGTCGCAGGAGTGGGCCCGGCTTCTCTTTACCCAGTTCTTCGATCTCTTCCGGCGTAATCGGTTGCCGGTACGCCACCAAAGCCAGAGCTTCCAGCACGTCTTGCGAGAGTTTCACTTCTCGCGGACCGATCCCGAAGACCCGGTTGCGGATTCGCTCGAACTCTTCGCGGAGAACCATGCGGTAGCCGCCTTCGCCGAGCCGAATTTCGTACGGTCGTCCCTCGTCGACGTACTGCAGATTCAAGTCTTCGATCGCTCGTTCAACGGCGTCGAGGTCGTAGTCGCCCTTCAGCATGTAACACAGTTTTTTCGCAGTCAAAGGATCTCCGCCGACGAAGATGGCTGCCTCGATGACCTGCCGAGCCGTGACACGTTGCGGTGTCGGATCGGGGCTACTTTCGGGTTGCGACGTTGCCGCAGCATTCGATCCGTCTTCTGAGACCGATTGATCAGTCGTTGAGCCGCCGTTCGACGCTGCATCGTCGGAGTCGTCATCGTCTGCCGATGCTTCATCGGAGGAAGAAAGCTGATCGAATTCCCACTCGACGTTGTCGTTGGCTTCCAGAGCTTTACGGTAAGCGGCTTCGAGATCGTTGCCGCCCCACTCGTCGGATTCTCCGTACGCAACGGTTTCGTCTTCGGACTCGTCTGAAGTCAGGCCGTCGTCAGCATCGGGTTCAAATTCGGAATCTTCGAGCGACATCGATTACTTCTGTTTCTCAAAGCCAGCCTGACGGATCTCGTCGTCCTTCAGGCCGGAACTCGGACGCAGCGCGCCGCCAACGCCGAGGACTTCCGGACGGCGGGCGATTTTGTCGGTGAAGACTCGCATGTCCTGAACAATGGGTTCGAGGTTTCTCAGTAGAATCGCCAGCGACGAGGCCGAACGTTCGAGGTCGTCGTACAGGTTCGGATCGGAGAGGAACCGTTTTAACGAGCCGTCGGACTTCGAGGCGATTTTAGCGACGTCGCGCAGTTCTCCCGTCATCGCTTCCAGGTTCGCCAGACTGTTGTCGAGTCGGACGACGATTGATGTTGTGTGCTTGGCGAGTGGCTCGGTCACATTTTCGATGTTTCGGAGGTTACCGTTGATTGTGCCGACGGTCTGACGCATGGCTGTGATCGTTTGCCGGGTTTCGTTCACGATGAGTGGAAGTCCGGCCAACGCCTTCTGCAGGTTGGCGACTGTCTGAGGATCACCGATCACGCGGTTGGTGTTTTCGAAGGCGGCGCCGGCCCGCTGCATCGTCTTTGTGAATTCGTCGAGCGACGTGGCCGTTCGTTCGACGACTTCGTGCAGACTGCCCTGATTCGTTTCGACCAGTGAATTCATGTTTCGAGCGAGCTGCTTCCATTCAAGGCTCGTTGCTTCGAAAGATGTCATCGTGGTTGCGAGTTGCTTCTCCATACCCAGCACGATTTCCATGACGTC
>JBLFXD010000899.1:0-3065 GCA_047611045.1 Planctomycetaceae bacterium
GTAATCATCGAATGTCGAAATTCGATCTCTGGCACCCGCAGCATTCCAGAAGCGCGCCGCCACGGCTCCGAAACTCGCCGCCGGCTTCCACGGCCCGGCATTCGAAGAGCCCTCGTCTTCGGACGAAGACTCCAGAATTCGACTCTTCCACGAGGCGTCCGAGCGAAGCACCACATTCGTACCACGAGAGTCAGTCACCGTCAGAGTCGCAGCGATTGCCGACGAACCCTCGGACGATCGACAGAGCAGCTGAATTGTGTTCCGGCCGGACAGCAACTGATCCGTGACTTCAAGATTCAACCAGGGACCATAGTCATCAAGGCGAGTTAACGTCTTACCATTCAGCGTGATCGTGCAGTCGGTGAAGTCTGCTATGAGGCACAGATGAGCTTCGAAAAACCGCGCCGGCAACTCGAAACTCTGAGTCAATTCTGCAGTCTGACCTGAAACGCGATCACTCGTCGGCCAAATCCAGTCAGGAGTCACCGCCGGCTCAGAAACTACAACAGGAGCCTGTGCGGATGATGTGCGAGTCGCAACTCCACCGAGGATTACGACCACCGTGACAGCAGCAAACAAAGTTGAAGACAGAGGCGAGTTTCGCATCGATGAACTTCCTAAGGCCGTTCGTCTGACGACGGCGTGAATCATTTCTGAGCGTCGGATGACTTCTCACTCTTCTGAGACAGGTCGCGAATTCGGAGATGCTTGAACCGCATACGTCCCTCGCCACCGGAGTGCAGCTGAAGTGCGATCACTCCCGATGTTGCACCCGGCGACGGATACGTGAAGTCGATCATCTGCTTCCCGTTCAGATGCGTGATGTACCGCTTCCCAATGACACTGATTCGTAAATCGTTCCAGTCGTCCGGCTTGATGACCGTTTCCAGTTCCGGAGCGGGCCAGACAATCCAGCCTTTTCCGTCTCCATAGATTCCACCGGTGTGGTGTCCGATGGCGCGATCGATCTCGACTTGCCTGCCACTGATGACTTTGGGCGTTCCCGCCTCGAATGTCGTGTGAATATAGACGCCGCTGTTGCCGCTTGCCTCGCATTTAAACTGCAGTTCGAGTTCAAAATCCTGATACGTTTTCTTCGTCGCCAGGTAACCGTACTCATTTGTTATGCCCTCACCATAGATGGCACCATCTTCGACGACCCACTTCTCATTGCCGATCATTTTCCATCCGCTGAGATCCTTTCCATTGAACAGCGATTGCCACTTCGGAGCAGGCTGTTGTGTTTCCTGACCGAACACGGCCGGCACGCAAAGCAGGATGACAGTGAGAATCAGTGGGGCTCGCATGGGGAATTCCTTGAAGAGGGACAATTAGTGTTGGTCGCGGCCAGAATCGATTGGGCCGACGTGAGCAGGCTCGTGACGCTCAAGTTCGCCAGAATGTTGACTCCGGCGATGGTTGATAGTGGACGGCCAGATGCGGAGTTTCAACTCGCTTCTGCTTCTGAAACAGAGAGTCGATGCCTGCAGCTGTCATGCCGGTTGTCAGCAGAGTTCGCTCGATCGGGTACGGTGACTTGCCCGTCCGAAACAGCGATTCGATGTGATGAACCTGCGGATTGAAGAAGTTGCGCATTTCGTAGTACGGCAAGTAGATCAGCGTCGAAAACACGTCGCCGCCTTTCAACCGCGCGGCGACGGGACAGTCACCAATGACGCCTCCATCTTCCTGTGACTTTGGTGCCTGAAGCTGCACGACGGTCGCTTTCATTCCGTCGGCATATTCGAAGCGATACGCGTATGACTCCGGAGCCAACCGGCGGATGTCGTCGAGACTCGGAAACACGACGCCGTATCCGTCTCGTACTTCGTTGAGTTTACTGCTCCGGGAGATGGCCGCCTCGAACAGGCGACGGTCCCAGCCGCCCGCCTCCCACGAACCAGCGGCCAGAGCCTTCCAGAACCGCTCGCCCCGCAGTGCTTCGACCGATCGCACGCCGGTCTCGCCACCGCGCCGACGTTCGACGATGGCCTGCAGCGCTTCGATGGCGTGAATGTCTCCGCCGTCGATACCACCGTTGCGAATACTGATCGCTTCTTCGACCTGCGCGTCGCGCGGGAGTTCGATCGAAGGCAGCCGCCTTGCAACCGGCAGAGACGAGCCGGCCATGAATCCGAAGTCCATTTCGCGAGACGTGTCCACCATCTTCTTCGCCCAATCCCAATTCCACGACAGGTGCTTGTCGTTGAAAATCGGAGCCGTTCGGCCGCTGCGTTTGTAGACGTCGACGATCTGCTGAAAGAATTCGTAACGCGGATAAAGTGTCTGCCCTTTTTCATTGACCGGGTAGTTCCCGTGCTCGCCAATCAGCAACACTCCGTCGACGGCAAGTTTGTCTCCACCAAGAGTCAGTGCATCGGCAATGGTCGGCGATTTTCTTATCTGTGGGTAACGACGCAGCCGCTCGCGGCTCAGATCGTTCGCTCCAACCTGCTCGACATACAGCGAGACGATGTCCATCGCCGGACGGTGGTGTCGACCTTCCCAGCCGTAACCTTCCAGGAACCGATCGACGATGTGTTGCGAATGCGAATACTTATGGAAGATCGTCGTCACCGCTGCGATCTTCAGGCGTTTGTTTTCAGCGGCGGGCGCGGTGTCTCCAGCCATGAGTGCAGCGGCCGACCCGGCCAGAAATGTTCGTCGTGAAACAGGCACGCGTTTTTCTCCTTTGAGGTGATCTTTATCTGACCGCTACGCGCGGCCGTGACACTGCACGCAATGAGCCGACTCCGGCATGTATTCGAGTCGTTCCGACGGGATATCGATACCGCAGAGGGCACATTTTCCGTACGTCCCATTCTCAACCCGCACGAGTGCGGCGCGTACGCTGCCCAATTTCGACTCGACATTGCGGCGGCCGTGTTCGGCCATCTCGTGCTGCTGCATCTCATCCATAAACGTCAGGCGACCGACCGCAGAGTCCATTTTCGGCCGCTCATCGACACTATCCAGCTCTGCCAGACGCTGCGTCAGCGACTGCTCCAGTTGATAAAGCTCCGCCTTAGCAGCAGCCAACGAGTCGTCGTCTGTCGTCATGACTG
>JBLFXD010000900.1:0-3043 GCA_047611045.1 Planctomycetaceae bacterium
GACCCTGAAGCTGGTGGGCGGTGCCCACCCTACACCAGTTTCAGCGTCAGTTCTCAGAGCTTTTAGTGAGCGAACTTGGAAGATGTTGGAACTCCGAACCGCGAAAGTATTCCGGTTGTCCGGAATGCGGAAAGTATTCGAGTCCGTACCTGTGTAATATGAAGGCTCGCTGTAGCGGTCCTGAGAATCCTTCAGTCTGTAGGTCTCGTTCGTCGATTTCTGATTCGTGAAGAGAGGGGAGCCAGTTTTGCCCGTCGGGCATCGTGCTGGCTTTCTCACAATCAACGCTTCATTGCAAACGGCCGCTCATCATGCTCGCAACTCAGGCAACCAGCTCGCGGTACCAGTGGCGTCCTCTCGGCGATACTTGCGTCTGTATTTGCCCGGTCTGACTACGAATGTCAGATCGGCTCTTTCGACGTCGCGGAGCAATCGCCCGCCCCCGCCCAACTACATTCGGCCGCCGTTCGAACTCGGATTACCTGAACGGTCGCCGAACCTGCAAGGTTCGCTGACATGGCTACTGACCTTTCACTGCGTGCTCGCATTCCTCAACTCACTGACCGGATCGTCGCCTCCTACCAGGATATCGGGACGATCAATCACCTCGGACACTGCCCGCTGCCCGGCACTGTCGCGGTGATCGAGATCGCCGAGTCTCTGAAAGAGATCCTCTTTCCCGGCTATCGTCGACGTGAGAATCTCAATATGGACAACGTCGTCTACTACGTGGGCGATCTCGTTGACGCGCTGCACGACAGTCTGACAGAACAGATTTCCCGCGCACTCCGTTACGGCGCAGATGTCCTGAACGAACACTGCGATGCGGCAAAGGTTGCTGACTTCGAAATGCGGGCGCAGGAAATTGCGATCCAGTTCCTCGAAACGTTGCCGGATATTCGACGAACGCTCGCCTCCGACGTCGCGGCCGCTCACGATGGTGATCCGGCTTCCAAAGCGCAGGACGAGATCATTTTCTGCTACCCTGGCGTCGAGGCCATCACCGTTTACCGGTTGGCTCACGAACTCCACACGCTGGGAGTTCCGTTGATTCCAAGAATGCTGACCGAGTGGGCTCACAGTCGGACCGGCATCGACATCCACCCTGGAGCGAATATCGGTGGATCGTTCTTCATTGATCACGGCACCGGAGTCGTCATCGGCGAAACATGCGACATCGCCGACAACGTCAAGCTGTATCAGGGCGTGACTTTGGGCGCTGTCAGTTTTCCTCGCGACGCCGAGGGCAACATTATTCGAGGCAAGAAACGACACCCAACCATCGAAGAAGGCGTCGTCATTTACTCAAACGCAACGGTGCTCGGCGGAGAAACAGTCATCGGAGCGAACTCGATGGTCGGCGCCAGCGTCTCGATCATGAACAAGAAGATCGCTCCCAACACGATGGTTACTGTCGAGAAAGCGAACCTCCGTTACCGCGAAGCTTCGTAGCACGACTTCCATTCGCGGGGCTGTTTACTCTTGAACAGTTCCGGTTGCTGGTTGCTGCACCATTCAGCCAGAATGTGCGTGCATGATCCGAACAGGCGTGGTGCCAGTCCTGCGCGAGGTTCTGTCCTCTTCCGGTCGCGAGCGAATGGTCATGGCGCGTTACGTTTCTTTGCTCATTATCACGGTGCTGATTCTTTGCCTGGGGGCCACGTTTTACCAGGTTCTTGCTCCGTTCCTGATGCCGCTGTTTCTTGCGGCAATGGCTAGCTTGCTGGTGCAGCCGATTCTGCGGTACTTCATGAAGCGGTGGCCTGATCGAAGACCGCTCGCGGCGGCGGCTACAACAGTCACGTTTCTCGCACCGATCATGCTGCCTCTGCTCGCCGGAATCCTGATCGGCGGTTACCAGTTGTTGAATCTGGCCAGCGAGCTACGCAGCAGCATTCCGAAAGTTCGCGACGTCCAGGCGGCGATTCCTGAGACAACGGAAAACGCCAAAGCACTACTCGCGCGCGAGAAAGATCTCGTCACTCAGTGGGTTGTTGACACCGCTGACGACGTGCTTGGCGAACAGGTAACGTCGTTCGAGATCGACATGCTCGAACTGGACGAATCTCAGGTTGAGACGTTGAACGAAAACCGCGAGATGCTAAAGGCAGCTCGCGAAACCATCATCAATAACGAGTTTCACCAGTTCAGGGGCGGCCTCGTCAACCTTGCAGGTAGCGTTGCCGTCCGAACGCTCGGAGTTGTCGGACGGTCCGTCGGGAGCGCATTCGAGGCGACGGTCGACGGAACACTTTCGTTTCTGCAGGCTTTGCTGGCCACGCTGCTCGCTTTGACCGTTTTTACGATGGCGTTGTTCTATTTTCTGGCTGACGGTCCAGAGTTAATCGCCGCCGCCCAGGCCTTGATCCCCGTCGAGCGTGAACATCAGGACGAATTGCTCAGCAAATTTGAGTCTTCCGTCCGTGCCGTCGTGCTCGCTACGTTTCTCGCTGCGATTGGGCAGGGACTGGCAACGGCCCTCTGCCTGAAGCTGGCCGGCTTCGACTACTTCTTTGTCCTGTTGGCAATATCGACTTTCGCGGCGCTGGTTCCGATGGCCGGCACGCCGCTCGTCTGGATTCCCGCCGTCATCTGGCTCAGCATCGAAGGCAACTGGGGAGCCGCCATCTTCGTCGCCGCCTTCTGCCTGATCGTCGTCGGATTCCTCGACAATGTCATCCGGACGTGGGTCCTGAAAAGCGACACCAGCCTCCACCCTTTGCTTGCTTTCGTAAGCGTTCTGGGAGGCCTCCAGGTCATGGGCTTGTGGGGCGTCTTCATCGGCCCCATCGTCGCCTGCTGCCTGCACTCCCTGATCGAAATCTTCAACTCCGAACTCAAAGCCGCCAACGATATTCCGGGTGCTGCCGAGTCTCCGGCAACCGTGGCGGTTGAATCGGGAGTTGAGAACGGCGGCAACGCCGAAACTTCAGCGAAGGCTCAGCTAGACGATGGCGTGGCCTCGGCGCCTGAGTCGACGCAGCCGGACGACGAATCCGGCAAAGCCGCCTCGGACGAACAATCTGATTCCTCAGCTTCCTCA
>JBLFXD010000901.1:0-3041 GCA_047611045.1 Planctomycetaceae bacterium
GTGACCAGCGGGCCGATTGGAAATTCGCGGTGTGCCGGCGCGGAGATCTTCCGAGCTTTGTTCCCGCTTTGGTGACACGAAAGCTGCCCGCGCCGGCACACCAGCCGTTTGACTCGCTCCACTTGTCACACCCTGCAATCAACTCACACTGTCACGCCGAGCTTTGCCCGATCTGGTACCGCCGCTTGAATTCGCAGCTCGGCAGATTCACACTGGTGAGTCGACACTTCTGCGACCATTCACTTCGATCCCCCATTCCTTGCGACACGGCATAAAGCGATGAGCGACTCGTTCGATCCTTACTACATCTGGCTGGGCATCCCGCCGAAAGATCAGCCGCCGAATCATTACCGGCTGCTGGGTCTGCAGGAATTGGAAGAGAATACCGACGTCATCGACGCCGCCGCGAATCGGCAGACGACGTATCTCCACGAGATGGCGGCCGGGCCAAACCGCAAGGAATCGCAGCAACTTCTGAATGAGGTCGCCGCGGCTCGTCGATGTCTGCTGAGTCCTGAGAAGAAGAACGAGTACGACGAAAAGTTACGAGCCGACACTGCTGCTGCCGAGGCGGCCAAAGCGGCAGTTGCTCCACCGGTCGCGGCCGCTCCGCCGGTGGCAGTTCCGGTTGCTCAGGCGGTGGCTCCCGCAGTCGTCCCGGCAGTTGCTCCCGCCGTTCCAACAGTCGCTCACGCAGTCGCACCAGGACCGGCCATCAATACTGGCGGAAGCCCGGTTGCCGAAATCCCCAACTTCAACTTTGCCGACAACGCGGCGCCAGCGGCGGTCGTCGATACCGGTGCCGGATTCCCAAACCTGGATGCCCAACCGAGCAACCCGGTTGCGACGACCGTGCCTCAACCAGATGCCGGTGTACCGAACCTGCCAGACAGTGACGCAAAGCCGTCGGGCAAGAAATCCGTCCCGAAGCAGTGGATCATCGCCGGATGTTCTGTCGTCGTGGTTGCGATTGTCGCCGTGGCGATGTCAGGCGGGCCGGAGTCGAAGAGTAAGTCGTCGAAACCGAGTGGGACGACGACAAAACTGGATGGCAGCGGAGCCGCCGTGACGAGTGCTGTCGAGGAATCGTCAGCGGACGAACCTGAATCACCAGTGGCGGCGAACGAGGAAGCTCCGGAGAAGAAGTCCAAGCCGTCACTGTTCGATCAGGTAAGCGATCAGGACAGTTTCTTTAAGGTGCCGGCAACATTCGGTAGCCAGGAAGAAAAGAAAGAATAACGGACCAAGGGTGTCAGGTTATTTTTCCGGTCTTTTCATTCCACGGTTTTGCCCGACCGCCGATCTGAGCGTGCGAGTCCTTGATTGTAGGGTGTGACCAGCGGGCCGAACGGGAATCGCGGTGTGCCGGCGCGGAGATCTTTCGAGGTTTGCTACGCTTTGGTGAGACGCAAGTCGCCCGCGCCGACACACCAGCCGTTGGATCCGCTCCGCTGGTCACACCCTACGGAAAAATGCCTTGCCCGATCGCCTCTTCGGGTTGAAATGCCAGAAGCGGACGTGCCCGATGGCCAGCAACGCGAAGATCGACAGCCCGCTGATCCATAATCCGTTGCGGACGCTGGTCGGTCGGTAGGTCCACTCAATCGTGTGCTGCCCGGCCGAGATATCGACAGCCCGGAACATTCCTTCGAAGCGGTATCCGTCTGCCGGTTCGCCATCGATCGTTGCCGTCCAACCGGGGAAGTAAAGATCGGTCATGACAGCGGTCGCGGGTTCTGCCGAATCAGTCACGATGATTGCCGTGTTTGCATTGTGCGAAGTCAGCTCGATCTTCTGACCGGGCGACTCGTCTGAAAAAGCGACGCGACCGCGAGAGTTCAGGATCTCGGTGAGGTAGATCGGCTCGTTGAATCCGCGAGCCCATGATGGATTCAGAAACGGATCAGGCTGTTGCCAGACAAGACGCGTGCCGGGAACATCGCCGCGAGGAAAACTGCCGACCACATGCGGATTCTCAAACGAGACGACGTGCGTGATGCCGGCGTCTCGGCACCAGTCGATGAATGCCGGAGTCAAACCCTCGAACGGCGGCGCTTTGAGTTCTTCGTCGTAGTACTCGGTCGGGCCGATGCCCAGATACTCGGGCACGGACGCATGTCCGAGAAGATTCAGCAGGTTCGGTCCGGGGCCGTAGAGTCGCGGCGTGCCGGGATAGTCGTCGAGGATCTTTCGCACCGGGCTGTGTTCGACGTTTGGCATCGGAGAGTTTTCGAGCAACGCAACAACCGAGACGACGCGCGAGACGTGCCACAGATCGGCTGCCGTCAGCACGAAGATGATCCCGCAAAGTACGATCTGCTTCGACCGTGACTGATTCTTCAAGACCGCACCGGCGGCTTTGCCAACGATCAGCCCGACACCCAGCGCCGCGAGGATTCCCCAGCGCGCGGGGCCTCGGAAGAAACCGAAGCCGGGCAAGTGCTGAGCCATCGGGACCAGCAGTCCGGTGGCGTAGATAATTCCTGCGATGCTCAGCAGCAGCCACGTTGCCGTGAAGCGGTTCAGAATCGAACCTCGATGCCGAGCGGAAAATAAAGCTGCAGCGAGCACGAACAGCGGAACCAGCCCGAAGTAAAGATGTGCCTCGGTGTGGTTGGTGGCGGCGGGACTCGACATGAAGGTCAGTTGGCTGAGAGCCTGGTTCAGGTTGATGTCCGGCGAATACCAGAACCACCACGACGCGACAATCTGCGACAGGTAGAGCGGCGGGAGGTGTCCGTACGCCGGGTCGAAGTCCGGGCCTTCCGAAACGTTCTGGCGCTGGCTGAGCTGTTTCAATTCCCAGGTGGGAGCCAGTTGTGCGGCCGCAATCCCGAATCCAACGGCGACGAAACCCAGCACCAGGGCTGCCGACTTCAGACGGTGGCGGGCGATGGTTTCCGAGAGCGACTCCCGGTTGAAGAAAAGTCGCAGACCGAGAAACAGCACCAGCAGCACCAGCGAAATGAACGCGAGATTGAAGTGCCCGGCCAGAAGCTGGAGCCCGATCGTGACGCTGAGGCCGCAGAGGTATCGCCAGT
>JBLFXD010000902.1:0-3039 GCA_047611045.1 Planctomycetaceae bacterium
GGCAATCATGCCGCGTCCTTGTCTTCGCGAACCTCTGCGTCGTGCGACATCTCGTTCGAAAACTAGCCGGCTTTCAGCTTGTTCTCGACGAAGTTCGTGATCATGTTGACTGTGAACAGGCTCTGGATGTTTTCCACTTTCGGATCATCCGCGAAGGAATCGATGTCGGCGTGCGGCATCTTCTCCCGCATTGTGGCGAGCCCTTCTGCAGTGACCTTTCCGTCGTCGACGAACGATGCGTCGGCAGCGAGATTTTCGGGGAAGAGTTCGCCTCGTGGAATCTTGATTCCAAAGTTCTTTTCGAGACGGAAAACGATGTCCAGAAAATCGATGGACTCAGCGCCGAGGTCGTCGACCAGCGTCGCTTCTTCCGTTACTTCGTCGTCGTCGACCCCCAGTGCGTCGACCAGCGTTTCCTGAACCTTCTCAAAAATTTCGTCGCGTGATGCCATCTGGCCATCTCCTCAGAGTTGGGGTGTTGGACCCCGTTTGTTTCGCCGCAGACCCAGCTTGTTCTGTCATCAGTCCGGCGAAACGACTGCTGACTTGAACCCAAATATCGACTTCAGAGTGCCTGACCGGGCTCTCTGAAAAACCCGCAACAAGTGCAGGAGACCCGCCAAACTATCTTCTACTACTTTACATTCCGCTGCCGAGCGTCAGTCCGCCATCGACCGTCAGAATCTGGCCGGTGATGTACGACGCATCGTCGCTCGCCAGGAACAATGTGGCGTTCGCAATATCTTCCGGCTCTCCGAGTCGTCGGACAGCGATCTGTTTCTTGATTTCTTTACCTGCTGCGTTTCGAATCGCTTCGGTCATGTCAGTGGCGATGAAGCCCGGAGCGATCGAGTTGACCGTGATGTTGCGCTTGCCCATTTCGTAAGCGAGACATCGGCTGAAACCGTCGATGCCACCCTTCGTCGCGGCGTAGTTCGTTTGACCCGGATTGCCGTACCGACCGGCGACGCTGGAGATGTTGACGACTCGACCGTACCGAGCGGACATCATGTGAGTCACAGCCGCTTTGCAGTAGTGGTACATGCTGTTGAGGTTTGTATTGATGACGTCCATCCACTCGTCTTCAGCCATGCGGACAAGCAGGTTGTCGCGGATGATGCCGGCGTTGTTGACGAGGATGTCGATCTTTTCCCACTTCTCGACAACGACGTTGACGACTTCAATGGCACGCTCGCCGTTCGCAGCGTCGGCCTGAAATGCGATCGCTTCCCGCTGATCGAGTTCCAGTTCTTTGACCAGAGCGTTGGCGGCTTCTTCGTTTGAGTTGTACGTGAAAGCGACTTTCGCACCTTCTTTGGCCAGAGCATGAACGACCGCTCGGCCGATTCCTCGGCTACCGCCGGTGACGAGTGCTGTCTTGCCTGCCAGTTTCATGGTTGTCTCCTCAAGGCCGCCGCGTCGCGATCAGCCGAGCGTATCCGTATTTCTGAAAGTTCGATGTGCGATAACGAACTAAATGGTCTCGTTGATTCCTGATTCTGTCGTTGACTACTCAGCCGGCGGTTGCCAGACCTGAGCGTACAACTCTTTCATTTTTCCAGTGAGGTATTCGTCGATCTTCGCCTGCGACTCATTCTTGTCGCGCAGATTGAGTTGCGACAACGTAATGCGAGCGGAAACTGCCGACTCACCATCGACCGTCCCCGAAGCCTTAAACGTGCACTCGTCGTCGCCCCATTTATGAGTCTTGATCGTGACCACAAGCTGCTTGCCCGGCGTCACGAAGCTGTTGAATTTGACCGCTTTCGCCTGTTTGAGCAACACAGTCGAATACTTGAAATCTTCCGTCGCCCGCATCAGCCATGCACCCGACTGGACGAGAGCCTCGACCATCAACACCCCCGGCATCACAGCGAAGCCCGGAAAATGGTCCTGCAGGTACTCTTCAGCAAGCGAGAGATTCTTGACCGTCGTGATCGACTGACCTTTGTCGAGCTCAACGATTCTGTCAACCAGTGTAAAACGCATCCGAGACGCCCTGAAAACGGAACGGTATCTTTGCAAAACCGCCTGACATGCAACCAGCGAGGAGACCCAGAAAGCTTTGGACGCTCAGCGACATCACCGACCAGGTTGGTGAAGAAATGGCCGTTCGCCCGGCTGCTTTATTTGTTGGGGATAGTTCACATTCGAGTATTTACTGCGAGGATTCCGATCGACTTGCGTACCCAGCCTGATCGATCAGAGGATGCAGAAAACAGCGTGGAAAGTGACTCGCTTTGCTTGAAAGGAGCACGAAAAGGCATGACCCAGCTATGCCTCGCCGCGCAGCGACTTCGCGGTGGGATGGAAAGCGGGCCACTCTACCCACGGCAGAATGCCGTTTCAAGGGCACCGAACGCATGATTCTGCTGCCCATTCCGCATGACCAGACAACCTGTCACGCCTGCGGGTTGTGCCGTTCAGGTAAGGGCGAAAAGCATCGGTAATCCCGCCCGATTCAACCGTCTGATTGCCAAACCGGCTAACCTGCTTCAGAGCGTGCAAACAACGTAATAAAACCTCGAATGGACACGAAGAAACACGAATTGTGGAGCTCCCCCAATCCTGAATTTATTTGTGTCTCTTCGTGTCCATTCGTAGTTCGCTTAGAGTTTGTCGAAAATGAAAACGTATCCGGGTTTCTGACCACGCAGGTTCACACGCGAGAACAATATGGCAACCTTCAAAGAACTGACCGACTTCTTCCAGCAGGTCGGAGCGGCCGACGTCAGCCACACGACGAAGTCGTACCTCGCACACGCGATTTCCGTTCACGGCGATCTGAAGAAATGGGGCTGCGACGAGGACCTGCAGAACGTTGGCCTGTTCCACTCAATTTATGGGACCGAACGTTTTCAGCGGTTCACCCTGCCTCTCGCACGCCGCGACGAAGTGAAGGCCCTCATCGGCGAGCGTGCTGAATGGCTGTCCTACTTAAACTGCGCGATGGATCGCGAACACTTCGATAACGAAGCCTTGAAAGATTCCGGCCCCGAAGGATTCCTCGACCGCTACACCGGCGATGTCATCAAGCTG
>JBLFXD010000903.1:0-3038 GCA_047611045.1 Planctomycetaceae bacterium
TCGGATTGACCAGATCCGTCGCCGTCCGAGACAACACCGCTGACAGCGCGGCGTTCATCTCCGTCACTCATTCGAGGCCACGTCAAATGTCCGTCGACTTTCACCGACCACCAGTTCCTGAAGCGCAGAACGCGGAAACGGTCACATGCCTGATCGATGGCCAATCCGTCGAAGCACCTTCGGACGAATCGATTATCGAAGCCGCGCTTCGCGTGGGCATTGAGATTCCCGGGCTGTGCTGGCACCCGGACCTGTCAGTCGCTGGCTCGTGCCGCATGTGCATGGTCGAAATTGACGGCGAGCAGTGGCCGGTCAGTGCCTGTTCGACATCCGTCGGCGAGGGAATGCGAATCGAGACCGAAACGCCCGCGATCGTTTCTCATCGCCGCAGTCTGCTGCAGCTTCTGGTCGACGACACGTCGTTTGCGGCGGAACGTAGTACCTGCGCCAAGACAGGGGCAACGACGGCCGCAGCAGCAGCTCACGAGAACAACGCTTTTGACAGACTCCTCGATCGTTACGGAGTAACTGCAACAGACCACGCGATCGTTGAACCGAAGTTCAAACCGGATTCCGATCCGAACCCGGTCATTGCCGTCGACCTCAACCGCTGCATCCTGTGTACTCGTTGTGTCCGAGCGTGTGACGAAATTCAAGGCCGCAGTGTCTGGGGACTCGCCGACAAGGGATACGAAACGCGACTGATCGCCGGTGCCGACACGACGATGCTCGATGCCCGCTGCGAATCATGCGGTTTATGCGCGGCCGTCTGTCCAACGGGGGCGCTCCGCGACCGCGACAGGGCAGAGGAAGACCTGTTCGACGGGCCCGAGCTGAAGACTGTCAGAACAACCTGCGCCTATTGCGGAGTCGGCTGCCAGTTCGACCTCAATGTGCAGACCGAGACTGACTCAGTCGTCGGAGTAACTTCCAGCGAAGACGCTCCCGTCAATGGGATGGCGCTGTGCGTCAAAGGTCGTTACGGCTGGGACTACATTCACCACGCTGATCGCCTGACGCAGCCGCAGGTTCGCCGCCACCTGCTTGCCCCTTCCTCCATCGACAACCGCGAGGACTGGGTCGATGTTGACTGGGACACGGCACTGGATCTCGTCGCCGAAAAGTTCGCCGCCATTCATGCAGAGTCTGGCGGAGACGCGTTGGCTGTTCTGTCATCAGCCAAGTGTTCGAACGAAGAAAACTACCTGATGCAGAAGTTGGCGCGGCAGGTTCTGGGAACGAACAGCGTCGACCACTGCGCGCGACTCTGTCATTCGTCGACGGTCGCGGGACTCGCCATGAGTTTCGGTTCCGGAGCGATGAGCAACTCAATGGACGACGTCGCTGAACAGTCCGAAGCCATTTTTATCATCGGCTCCAACACGACCGAGCAGCATCCCGTCTTCGGCTCGATGATCCGCCGAGCTGTGCAGGAACGGGGCGTCCCTTTGGTCGTCGCGGACCCACGCCGGATTGACATCACCGAATTCGCCACCCTGCACATTCAGCAGAAGCCGGGAACCGACGTCGCGCTGATTAACGGGTTGATGCACCTCATTCTCGAAAACGGCTGGCACGACGAAAACTTCATCGCCGCGCGTTGCGAGGGCTTTGACGAATTCCACCAGACCGTTCAGCGCTACACACCGGACAGAGTTTCTGAGATCACTGGCGTCCCGATCCCACAACTTCGGGAAGCGGCTCAGATTCTCGGAACGCATCATCCGATGGCGGTCATCTGGTCGATGGGCATCACTCAGCACACGACTGGCGTGCTAAATGTGGTCAGCCTAGCGAATCTCCAAATGCTACTGGGAAATATGGGCATCCCCGGAGGCGGCGTGAACCCGCTGCGAGGCCAGAACAACGTGCAGGGAGCCTGCGACCTGGGGGCGTTGCCCAATGTGTATTCCGGTTACCAGGCAGTCACGAACCCCACTATTCGAGACAAGTTTACCACCGCGTGGCAACTCGATTCCGTCGACGCGGAGGTCTCTGCAAGCGACTGGTCGTTGCCCGGCAGCACGGGCCTGACAGTCACAGAAATTGTAGAAGCGGCCGGAAGCGGGGATGTCCGAGGGCTGTTCATACTCGGCGAGAACCCGGTCCTCAGCGATCCGGACAGTAACCGCGTCCGGGAACACCTCGCTCAGGCCGAGTTCATCGTTCTGCAGGACATCTTTCCCACGGCCACGGCCGAGTACGCTCATGTCCTGCTGCCGGGGGTCAGCTTCGCGGAGCGAACCGGAACGTTCACCAACACCGAACGCCGGATTCAGCTCTTTCGTCAGGCGATCGCTCCACGCGGCAACGCCCGAGCTGACTGGAGCATCATCGCCGACCTCGCACAACGGACACTCGTCGCTGAGAACCGTCAGCCCGCCGGTCCTCAGGCCGCGTGGGAGTACACCAGTTCGGCGGACATTATGGACGAGATTGCTGCCGTCACGCCGTCATACGCCGGTGTTTCGTATGACCGGCTGGAAGCAGGAGAACGGCTTCAATGGCCCGTTCCTAACACCGAGTCGCCCGGTACTCCGATCCTGCACAAGGAACGCTTTGTTCGAGGCCAAGGTTTGTTTCACGCGGTCGATCACCTGCCGCCTGACGAATTGCCGGACGAAGATTATCCGCTGCTCTTGACGACAGGCCGAGTGCTCTATCACTGGCACGGCGGCGAGATGACTCGACGCAGCGAAAGCCTGACCACTCTTTGTCCGCAACCGATCGTTGAAGTCTCGCACGATGACGCGGCTCGACTGCACATCGGCGACGGACAACCGATTCAACTGGATTCTCGACGAGGCACGATGACCGCCATCGCCAGCGTGACCGAACGAGTGCCGCCGGGAATCGTGTTCGCCAACTTCCATTTCCCGGGCGATCAGAATGCCAACGTGCTGACAAACGCCGCGTTGGACCCAACCGCGAAGATCCCCGAGTACAAAGTCTGCGCCGTAAAACTGCAGCCGCAATAGTTCGGCCAGCTAATCGGTCCACACCTGGTATGCAGCAACCTGCCGAGGATGAATCTCCGA
>JBLFXD010000904.1:0-3034 GCA_047611045.1 Planctomycetaceae bacterium
TTCGGCAATGTGGACTTCTTCCCGTTCCAACCCCACGGTCCGGTTTCACCCACTCCGAGCAAAGAAAGGACTCGCTTGGGAGCACCTTCCGTATCGTCTCCGAAAGTGTCAGACGTCCCGCCGTTGGTGTGGCCTTCGACATGGCAACTGTGGCAGCTGAACCAGCTCGCGTGAGAAAGTCGCGCCGAAAAGAAAAGCTGCTCACCGCGTTCTGCCGGTCCTGGTTTGGGCGTCGGGCCGAGCGAGAGATGCGACGTGTAGATATCAACGTCCTGGTAACTGCTGCCGTATGTGCTGGTGGTCCGATCGTAGGCTGACTTGTCTCCGTACTTTTTGTCGTACTCATCGGAATCTTCATACTCGTCGTCGTACGGAGGCGAAGTCTTTTCGGACTTCGCTGTCTCGTCTGCATTCGTTTGAGCATTAGGGCCAATGACCGCGTCTTTGGTCATGTCGATCAGCGTGAGCGAGTCGGACAGTTCGTTGACCACCACAAACCGGCCCTCAGAAAGTGGAAGCAGATCGACCGGGCGACGACCGACTCCGATTCGCTGGAAGGCTCTTGAGGCCGGCTCGCCGATCAGAACTTCGTCGACTCCGGCGAGAGCCATGACAGCTCGCCCGGCTTCGTCGACAAACATGGTGTCCGGATCACCGGCTCCCTGCCCGGCGTAACCGACATTGACTGTCAGCCCTCCGTACATCGCTCCCGACTTGCCGTTCAGGACGTCGTCCAGTTTCGCGGACCGAAGCAGATTGTTGACCATCACTCCCCAGACAATGTCGCTGCGACGAGGAAGTGCGGCGTCGTTGAGTATCTGGTGAGAAACCAGCAGGGATTCACCGTCGCTGCTGATGGCAAGTCCGCGAATGTTGTGAGCGCCAAACTTGTGAACGTGCGAGACTTCACGCTTTGCCGAGTCGACTACAGCAATCCGATCGTTGAACGCATCGGCAACCAGCAGTTGCGATTTGGCCGGGATATAAAGTTGCTCGCCGGGCGAGAAGCCGATGTCAATCGTCGCGGTGACGGCCGGCTTGTCGAGCGACACGAACGTCAGCTTGCGTGCCCATTTGGAAGCGACCGTGCACGACCGTCCGTCGGGAGCCACCTGCACGGTCAACGGGTGAGTTGGCACGGGCAGTTCGGAAACGATCTCCGCGCCCGTTTGCGAAATTCGCACCAGACAAAGTCGCGAGTTTTTGGAATCGGTAACCAGCAACAGACCATTGGCCATTGCGACATCGGTCAGTCGTCCGCCGATCTGGTACTCGGAAACGACCGCAAACTTTTTAAGATCGATGACCGACAGCGTGCCGCAACGATTCGCGACGACGGCCGTCGAATCGTCCAGCCGAGCGATGGCCGCCGGTCGCCGAAACTGCGACTTGTCCGGAGAGACTCGCTCCAGGTCCGCCGCCGCAGCGACGATTGAAGTTAGAATGAAAGGGATCGCCAGCGAGCGAACGATGACACAGTAGGCTGGCATGAAAGCACCTCTGGCAGAAATTTACGCGAGCAACAAGTTGATGGCTCAAGTCTAACCAGATTCCTCACCCACTCGAAATCCTCGCCGTAGATGGACGGAGATAATTGCGGGCGTAGTGCGTCTTAAGCGAGGACTTCCTTGACGACGTGACCTTCGACATCGGTCAAGCGGTAGTCGCGGCCGGCGTGGCGGTAGGTCAGGCGTTCGTGGTCGAAGCCCATCAGACGCAGGATTGTGGCATGGAAGTCGTGGACGTGGACGGGCTTTTCGACAGCTCGCAGTCCGTGCTCATCGGTGGCTCCGTGGACGATACCCGGTTTGACGCCGGCTCCGGCCAACCACGAGCTGAACGCCCACGGGTGATGTTCGCGGCCCTTGGCGTCGGCGGTGTTGTTGAACGGCGTTCGTCCGAATTCGGTCGTCCACACAACCAGCGTGTCTTTCAGCAGTCCGCGTTGCTTGAGGTCTTTCAGCAGCGCGGCGATCGGCCGGTCGACGTTCTTCGCCAGCCCGACGTGAGACATCATGTCGCCGTGAGCGTCCCAGTTTCCAGACGAGCCCGTATCGATCAGTTCGACAAATCGCACGTCCCGTTCGATAAGTCGTCTCGCGGCAAGACACTGCCAGCCGAAGCCCGTTGTCTGGCCCGGCTGCAGGCCGTAACTCTGAAGCGTCTGACTGGTTTCTGTACCGAAGTCGAACGCTTCAGGAACGGACATCTGCATTCCGAAGGCCGTCTCGAACGACTTCATTCGCGCGTTCAGCAAACTGTCGCCGGATCGGGATTCCAAGTGCCGGGCATTCATGGCGTGCAGTGCGGCGAGTTCCAGTTTCTGACGGTCTTCCGGGATCCGCGGTTTGACGTTGGCAACTGGCTCGGGCCCCGGAACAACCAGAGTTCCCTGATGAGCCCCCGGCAGAAAGTCGCTCGCGTAGACCTGCGTGCCGGCGTACGTCTGCCGTGGAGCCAGCACCACGAACCCCGGCAGGTTGCGGTTCATCGAACCCAGCCCGTAGCTAACCCACGCCCCCAGACTCGGCCGCGCAAAGGCGAACGAACCAGTATGCATACCCAGCGTCGCGTTGTAGTGATTCGAATGTGACGTGTGCATCGAGCGAATCAGCGCGATGTCATCCACGCATTCGGCCACTTGAGGAAACAGCGTGCTGACCTCGGTCCCGCATTCGCCGTGCGGGGCGAATTCCCATTGAGGACGCTTGAGATAGATCCGTTCGTAACCTGGCCGGTCTTTGATCTCGGGGTGATCGGCTTTGATTTCCTTGCCGTGGTCACGCGTCAGTGCTGGCTTGGGATCAAGCGTGTCCACATGCGAAACGCCTCCGGTCATAAACAGGAAGATCACACGCTTCGCTTTCGCCGGAAAATGCGGTTCACGTTCGGCCAGCGGATCACCTGAGTCTGCCAGCAACTGCTGAACGATCCCCGGCAGCAGCATCGATCCCGCAACGCTGGACTGCAGAAAGCTTCGCCGCCGGATGGTGTCGAGTTGGTTCATTGATTCAGTCCACAAACAGAAAGTCGT
>JBLFXD010000905.1:0-3034 GCA_047611045.1 Planctomycetaceae bacterium
CCTGTGACATCCAGGCCAGCAGGACAGCTCGACTGAACCAGGCAACCGCCCCAACGGTGAGCATCGCTCGAGTGCCGAATTTCATCACGCCGGCTCCGAGCATGAAGAGTGCCAACAGCTCGAAAACCTGATCGGCGACAGTCAGTCGATAGACAAACTGACGCCCGACTTCGAACTGCTGCAAAACCGACTCGAAGAACGGAGCGCTCCACAAGTAATGGCAGCGTTGAACGACGACGAGCATCAGCACAGCAACTGCCAGCGATGCACCGAATTTCGCCGGCGCAGGATCGCTCGGCGGAAGCTCTGAGCTGAGAGAATCAACAGACTCAGGTTCGACTTCCGGCAGGAGAATTGCCGCAAAGGCCGTCGCCAAACCCGCCCAGCCAGCCACCGGAATCAGAATCTCGTGCGACTCGACCATCGGTAACAGATTCGGAAAGCGGACCAGCACCAACTCGCACAACCAGGCCGGAGCGAGAAACCCGACCGTTCCCCAGACTCGCCAAAGTCGAATGATCGACCGCCCCGATGACGTCGCCGCATCACCCACTCGGGCGACCCATGACATCGATGGAGCAAGCAGCGAGAAATACAACACCACAAAACCAAACACGCTCCGCCAGTCACTGGTCGCGTCTGCCGACAATTCCGCTCGAAAGGCGGCAGTCATCGCCACGCCAGCTGCCATGAGGTGGCTGACGGCCAGACGGAGGCGGACATCGACCCCGTACCGACTCAGCGAACGCACAAAGACCTGGGCGATCAGCAATGAAAACGGAACAGCCGTCATGATCACGCCGGTGACGGTCCAGGAATACCCAAGCGTTGCTTTCAAATAGAGCGGCAACAGAGGCAGCGCGGCCCCCAACGTGAAGAAGTGCAGGAACCCGACCAGCCCGGGAGCCAAGCTTGCAAGCGCTGATGTCGAAGATGGATGGTCTGGCGTGTTCACAGAAGGTCTGACTACTCGATCTCGCTCGTTGCTCAACGTTCTTGCCCGGCCAGACATCGCCTGCCAATTCACACCGAGGGCTGTTCAACGATTCTTGTCGGCATCACCCGGCAGATCAAGGACGCCGTTGCGTACGAAATCGATCGAGCTTCAGTTACGCTTCCAAGCTCCATGGAATTCGGATCGGATATTCGAATCTCGACCGACCTGTTTGCGAAGCGTGCTGCCTGCATCTCGCGGAATCGAGCCTTCGAAAAGCTGCAGAATAAGGTGTACTGAAATGCGTCCAACTCAACTGTTCCTGCAATCGTTGTCCTGCCTGGTTCTGGCAAGCTGTATCTCCTGCGCACCTGCCGAGACTCCCGGCCCCGCCCCCTCATCACCCGCGACAGTTCAGGAAGACACGGTTCAGGAAGACACGCCCGTGACCGACTCGACTGTTGAAACCAGCGAAACTGCTGAAGAAACGGCTCCAACTGAAACTGCCGAGATAGCGGCTGCGGAGACGGAAGATCATTCCGGGCAGGTTCTTCGCCACGCCGTCTTCTTCTCGTTCAAAGAGACAGCAACTGAAAACGACATCAAGGGGGTCATAGCCGCCTTCGCCGAGTTGCCCTCAAAGATCAAATCGATCATCGACTTTCAATGGGGCACCAATAACAGCCCGGAAGAGCACGACGACGGATTCACTCATTGCTTCCTGCTGACTTTCAAAGACGAAGCCGGGCGAGCCGAGTACCTGCCGCACCCCGATCACAAAGCGTTCGGCGACGTTCTCCGTCCTCACAACGATAAAGTCTTTGTCATCGACTACTGGGGCACGCCTCAAGAGAAGATGGAGAATGAACTCAAGCACGCCGTCTTCTTCAAATTCAAAGACGACGCGTCGCCCGAAGCCGTCAAAGAAGTTGAAGAAGGATTCGCGGCGTTGCCATCGAAGATCGACACGATTAAGGCCTTCGAATGGGGCAAAAACAACAGTCCCGAAAGCCACAGCCACGACTTCACTCACTGCTTCATGGTGACCTTTGCTGACGATGCCGGGCGAGCCGTGTACCTGCCTCACGCCGATCACAAAGCGTTTGTCGAAGTTCTGAAACCTAGCCTCGACAAAGTCCGAGTGCTCGACTTCACGCCCGGTGAGTAGCTTTCGGCTGACGGCATCGTCCGCTCATGTTTGAAGCAAAGTTGACCGCGACCTACGATCCGACGCGAACTTGCCTGACGCGCCCCGAAGAACGCCGCTGCCGATGCGAGTTCATCAACAACGAGTCCTTCCCGCTGCGGAGCCCTCCATGCCATCCTCTTCAAACTCCGATATTCCCGAAGTCATCCACGCCCTCGATGAGCCGGACCCTTCGCGTGCCACTCAGATTCTCACTGGCATCCTGATCGTCGCCTTGATGATCACGGGCTTCGCTGTCGTCGGGACGAGTTTCGCCATCAGCGACGACCAGCAAACGGAAGAAGAAAAGGTCGACGCAGAATCTGCGGACGATGCAAAGACAAAGAAGCCAGTCATTGGCACCGACGGCAAGCCGCTCGAAAACCCGTTTCCGGATCGGCCCGCTGCTCCAAGTCTCGACGGAGGAACGGCATGGCTCAACACGTCCGGCGAAATCTCGCTCAAGGATCTGCGTGGCAAAGTCGTCGTGATCGACTTCTGGACGTATTGCTGTATCAACTGCATTCACGTGTTACCTGACCTGAAATACCTCGAGCAGAAGTATCCAGACGAGCTGGTCGTCATCGGTTGCCACTCCGCCAAGTTCGACAACGAAAAAGACACCGAGGCCATCCGCCGAGCAATCGTCCGCTACGAGATCGAACACCCGGTCATCAACGATTCCGAGATGATCGTCTGGCGAAAAATGGGAGTAAACTCATGGCCGACGCTGGTGCTGATCGATCCGGAAGGCAAGTACTGTGGTGCCGCCCCTGGAGAAGGCAATCGCGAATTGATGGACACCGTCATCGCGAGGGTCATTGAGTATCACGAGGCCAAAGGAACGCTCGACAGGACACCCGTCCGCTTTGATCTTGAACGAGACCGCATGAAATCCGGTCCGCTGAAGTTTC
>JBLFXD010000906.1:0-3026 GCA_047611045.1 Planctomycetaceae bacterium
GCCGAATCCTTTTCGCGAATACCCGCCCTGTTCGTAATGAAATCCTCGAGTGTTGCCGCCGTTGTGGCCGGAGAATATTTCGCCCTTCTCGCTGATCTCGACGCCGAACGTGTTGCCGCCGCCTTCCGCGAAGACCTCGTAGCGGTGCAGTTCCGGATGGTATCGCCAGATCAGTTGCCCCATCGTGCGGATGGGTTTGTCTTTGGAGCCGGGCCGTTTGATGTTTCCCGAGACTGTGCTTCCCTGAGCACCGTACAGCCAGCCGTCCGGGCCAAATCTGAGACTGTTAACAACGGAGTGCGAGTCTTCCATTCCGAAACCTTCGAGATGCACCTCCGGATCGCCGTCCGGCACGTCGTCGCCGTCTTTGTCCGGATAAAACAGTAGATACGGCGGGTTGGTAACCCACAGTCCGCCTCGGCCCTGGACGAACGAAGTCGCCAGATTCAGGCCGTCGACAAAAGTTTTATGTTCGTCGTAAACGCCGTCGCCGTCTGTGTCTTCGTGAATGGAAATCCGGTCGCGGCCTTTCACATGGTTCGGCGGAGCTTTGGGGACTTTGTCATAAACCGCTCGCAGGTAGACGTCGCGGCTGAGCATCTTCAGGCCGGCGATTTCGGGGTACTGCCGATACTCCATGACCCACAGCCGACCTCGCTCGTCCCAGTTCATGAACAACGGCTGAGCGATGTGCGGCTCGGAGAGAACGAGCTGAATATCCAGGTCGTCGGGAGTCTCAAATTGTTTCTCGGCTTCGGCGGGCGGGACCGGATCGTTATCGCCCTTCCGTTTCAGAACGTACCGTTGCAGGTCGTCGACGTCGTCGACTTTGGCGAACGCGCCTCGTTTACGGTCGCTGGTGCCGCCTGCCAGTTTTGCGGCGTCAACTCCGAATTCGGCGGGCGATGACTTCGACCAGTCGGCATCGTCGCCGGGTCGGTATTGCCAGTCGCCGTCCATCCGGATGGCCTGTTTTGCGGACTCGTTCATCAGGATCGGTGGAGCGACGCTGAAATTCGGCCGTGGGTTGTCCTGGTAAACTCGGATTCCGATCGTGTTGAGCTTGCCGAATTCGATCAGGTCGGCATCGACGTCGTAGCGGCCTTTCTCGCCCAGCCCGCTGCGAAACTGCGGAGGAAACGTGCCAATCGCTCCAACTTTCACCCCGTTGACGTAAGAAGCCCGCGCGTCGTCGATCGCCTCAGTGAAGAGCGTCAACTTTGCACCCGACCACGATTCAGGAATCTGAACCAGACAGCGATACCACGAGTACCCGTCGATCGGCTTCAGGTCGCCGCCGGGCATTTTCCGCCAGGCGTCCGGAATGGTGACCAGGTGCCAGCCTTGAGCGGGCGGCGCAACATCCTGAGCACCTGCTTCAGGGCTCAAGCAGCAAAGCGAGGTGAATGCGGCAAGGAACAAAGATTGGCAGGTCAGTTTGGCGGGAGTCGTCATGGAAGCTCCGTATGGCTGTGGCCATTTAGAAACTGAAACGGCAGGAGTGGACTGTATCCTGCGTGAGGGCCGACAAGCGTAGCGCCGGGGTACCATCATTCTCAACCGTTCCAGGTGGTATGCCGGCGCTGCGCTTGTCATACCCTACGTTTCGTGACCTCTGTCGTCAGGCCGTGGCTTGGCCGAGAACGTCGAGCCTCGTTGAATGGCTGTTCCGCCGAACTTGTCGCGGATCGCGTCCGTCGCTGAGTCGATTTCGGAATCGCGTTCCGAGTGATCGTCGAACAAAGTTTTCTGCCGCTCGCGAGTTTTCCCCAACGAACTCAAGCCGATACCAATCAGCCGGACGGGTTGAGTCTGCAGGTCGACTCGCGTCAACAAATGCTCGGATACGGCGTCCCAGATTTCGGTCGTCGAGTTCGACGGATTCGGCAGCGAGTGTGCTCGCGAAATCGTCCGAAAGTCGTTGTACCGAACCTTCAGATTCACAGTCCGGCCATAAAACTGGTGACGCCGCAGACGTCGCGCGACCTGTTCCGTGAGACCGAGCAGGCACGATCGCAGAATGTCGACATCGGTCACATCAATTGGGAATGTTGTTTCGTGCGAGATCGATTTTGCTTCGCGATCCGGAATGACGCTGCGACTGTCTCGACCGTGAGCCAGTTCGTGAAGATGGTTCGCGGTCGATTCCCCAAAGCACTGACGTAACGACGCCAGCGGAGTTTTGCGAAGGCGCTCGACGGTGGTGACACCAATCTTCGCCAGCATTTCTTCGGCGCGTTTGCCGACTCCCCAAATCCGCTTCACCGGGAGCGGATCCAGAAACTCCTGGATGCCGTCGGCGGGAACTTCAACAAAGCCGTTGGGTTTATCGAGATCGCTGGCGATCTTGGCGAGGAACTTGTTCGGGGCAACACCGATTGACGCGACCAATTGTGTCTCGTTCCAAATGTCGTTTTGAATCTTGCGACCGATCTCTGAGGGAGAGCCAAACAGCTTCTCACTCCCGCGCGCGTCGAGGAACGCTTCGTCCAGCGAAAGCGGTTCGACCAGCGGCGTGTATCGATGAAAGATCTCTCGAATCTGCCGCGAGACCGCCGCGTAATGATCCATCCGAACCGGGAGTACGACTGCCCGCGGGCAGTACCGCAAAGCAGTTGCCATCGGTAGTGCGCTGTGCACGCCAAACTTTCGAGCCACGTAGTTGGCCGCCGAAACGACTCCGCGACCTTCGCGCGATCCGCCCACGACGACCGGCTTGCCGACAAGTTCGGGCCGATCGCGTTCCTCAACGGAAGCGTAAAACGCGTCCATGTCGACATGGATGATCACGGTCAAGAAACCTTTGCTTCAGTCGCCCGTAGGTCTGGCTTCGCCTGACGAAGTCCTGAATTGAATGTCGGCAAGGCATCCCTCGAATTTCGTCAGACAAAGCCTGACCTACACAAACCGCGACAGTAGTCTGTCCGGTGAGTTTCACAGGCTGAAGCATGAATGGCTATGCTCCTTCTTCGTTTTCACGATTTCGAATCAGCAAGGCGGAAGAAATGCGAATCTCTTTGTTGCAC
>JBLFXD010000907.1:0-3023 GCA_047611045.1 Planctomycetaceae bacterium
AGCCGCGGCACGCAAACGATCCCCGAATGCGTTGTGCGGAAATTCGTCGAGTGACTCGGCCCCGTTAGCTTCCGCACGCACGTGACACACGGCACAGGTATCCAGACCGCGCGGTAGATACTTGCCAAAGTAACGTGAGAACGCCTGCTTGTTGGCCGGCGTCGCGTTGGCTGAACTCGGCATTACGCAGACAGCCAGACCGAGAAACAGTGAGAACTTCCGAGCACGAGCAACCATGGAAGGACCATTGACAATCAGGAGGGCGGGAGTGTCTGACGTCTCGCGGTCAGACATGGATTCAGCGGCGGGATGGTACGATCAGCTTACCTCAATCGGCGGTGTGATTCAGGTGCGATCATGAGACTTTCGACGTACTCCGAAGAAGGCTGCCGGAAAAGTCACCGTTCTGCACTCGGTCTCGCGCGGATTCTAATTTGAGGAGAGTTCCAGAACCGCCAGAACCGGTCGATGGTCCGAAGCGATGGATTCAGGAATCACTTTGGATTCGACAACGCGGAACTGAGCTGCGTTCCGGTAGAAGACGTAGTCAATGCGGGATCGCGGCTTTGTGGCAGGGGCCGTTGGCGTCGCGGCTTCGTCGATCGCGTTCGTCCATTTCTTCAGCAGTTCAGTGACTGGCTCCGCGTCCGGCACTGCGTTCATGTCTCCGGCGAGGATCGTCCGTAAGCCGTCGCCGTCAGAAGCGAAGAGCTTGTTGATTGCCTTGGCCTCGGCGAGGCGATCTTCCGGCACGTTGTGCTGAAAATGGGTGCTCACAAATCGGAGCGGTTTTCCATCAGGCCCCTGCATCGTGACCGCGATCGCGCCGCGCGGATACGTCGTGCGTTCGTCTGTGCTTTCTGTATAAGGCAACGGATGAATGGCGACGTCAAGGATTGGAAGGTTCGTCATCACGGCATTGCCGAAGAGTCCGCCCTCGTAATGCTGAGTCGGGCCGAACCTCGCTGCCAGGCCGGTCAGCTTCGATAGTTCTCGAACGTCATGAACCCGGCCCGACCGTTTCACACCGACATCGACTTCCTGCAACGCGACCAGGTCCGGCTTGGCTTTGTTGATCACGTCAGCAAGTCGAGCGACGTCGTACTTCCCATCGGTCCCCAGGCACCAATGAACGTTGTAGCAAAGGACTCGGAGCTGATGCGGCGGCTCAGCGCTCTCGGCATGAGAGGGCAACAGTAGGACCAGTATGGTCACCGCTGTAGCCTTGATGATCGAGGCGGCGCCACGCCCGAAAGACTTAGATCGCAGTTTTGAATTTTGCATTGGGACACTTTCACAGTTGATTGAACAATGTGTGCCACTGGCTCTGCCAGTGCCTTATTCATTCAACGTCTACCGGCAAATCTGCACTGGCAAAGCCAGTGGCACACGTTGAATTTAGAAAATCCGTTTTCTCGGCAGCATGGAATCCTTCAGGTTTGTCGCGAGGTCATCGGTCAGACCATACCATCGTGCCTCTCGTCAGGAAATTGCACCACCCGTTGCGGAGATTGCACGATGAAGAAGACTTTCTGTTTTGCTCTCACATTGCTGGCTCTGGCCAACTCACCGGGCGCTGAAACGATCTCGACGACAAACGCTGCCGAGTCGAAAGCAGCCGATCAGAAATACAACGTTCTGTTCATCATCTCCGACGACCTGACCGCGACGGCGTTGTCGTGCTATGGCAACAAGGTCTGCAGCACGCCGAACATCGACCGCATCGCCGCGCGAGGGACTCGGTTCACGCGAGCCTACTGCCAGGGCACTTACTGCGGACCTTCGCGAGCGTCGTTCATGTCCGGGTACTACCCGCACGCGACGGGCGTGCTCGGCTACACAAACCCGCGGCCGCAGATCGGCGACCGAGCGACATGGTCGCAGCACTTTAAGAACAACGGCTATTACGCCGCGCGAGTCAGCAAGATCTTTCACATGGGAGTCCCCGGCGGCATCGAAGACGGCGGCCACGGCGCTGACGATGCCGCATCATGGACCGAAAGGTTCAACAGCGGCGGCCCGGAATGGAAAGCTCCCGGAGACGGCGAGACTCTGGAAAACAATCCCGACGGTAAGAAGCCGGCCGTTGGCGGCAACACCTTCGTCGTGGTCGAGGCTGACGGCGATGACATGGTTCACTCAGACGGAAAGACCGCCGCGAAGGCTGTCGAGCTGATCGACAAACACAAAGACGAACCCTTCTGGCTGGGCGTTGGATTCGTGAGGCCGCACGTGCCGTTTGTCGCTCCCCGCGGCTACTACCCGCCGTTCAAGCCGTACAGCAAAATGCTGCTGCCCGAAAAGGTCGACGGCGACTGGGACGACATTCCCAAAGCCGGCATCAATTACAAAACCAGCGTGAACATGAAGATGGACATCCGCCGTCAGAAGAAAGCCGTCGGCGGCTATTACGCCTCGGTGGCCTTTATGGACGCTCAGGTCGGCAAGGTACTGGATGCTCTGAATAAGGCGGGCCTCGATGACAAAACCATCGTCATCTTCACCAGCGACCACGGCTACCACCTGGGCGAGCACGACTTCTGGGCCAAGGTCAGCCTCAGAGATGAATCATCCGGCGTCCCGCTGATCATCAGCGTGCCGGGCAAACAACCAGCCGTCTGCAACTCCCTCACCGAGCTGCTCGATCTGTACCCGACGATTTCAAAGCTCTGCGGCCTGGAAGTTCCCGACCGACTGCAGGGCAAGGACATCTCAGCGATGCTCGACGACCCAACTGCCAAAGTCCGCGACGCCGCCTTCAGCGTGGCGCCCGCCCGCAAAGCGTTCCTGCTCCGCGAAAATCGCTATGCCTACATCCAGTACAAAGAAGACGCCTCCGCCGGCATCGAACTTTTCGACACACAGCAAGACCCGCTGCAATACACAAACCTCGCCAAGCAACCCGAGCACAAACCCCTCATCGATCGCTTCAAAGCAAAGCTCGCCGCAAAGCTGGCAGACGTCCGGAGCAACGACCTTGGCAGAAACTAACTACGATCAGAAACTTCGCGACTTACCGTCGA
>JBLFXD010000908.1:0-3018 GCA_047611045.1 Planctomycetaceae bacterium
TAATGTCAGGAGAGAATTAACGTGACTCAGCGGAGATTAGCGTTCCTCAAGAGTTTCTGATGAGTTCCCGTCGTGAATGTCCTGAGCATTAAGCTCGCGTCAGGCAATCAAATCTTCAATCGGCTTGCCTTCGCTCAGCACAGGCAACGGTCGGCGACCGTGATCGTAGAAGACTTGCTGATAATCGATCCCAAGTACGTGGTACATCGTCGAGAGTACGCATCCGACAGACGCGGCTTTGCTGGTTGGGTATTCGGCTTTTTCATTCGTCGAGCCAATGACCTGACCCATCTTTAATCCGCCGCCGGCGTACAGGACGCTCATCGCACCCGGCCAGTGATCTCGGCCTGCTCCGGGATTAATGCGTGGCGTGCGACCGAACTCGCCGAACGACATCACCAGCACGTCTTCGTCGCGGCCTCGTTGATGAAGATCGTTTACCAACGTGGCAATCGCGCGGTCGTACTGTGGCAGAAGCTTATCCTTCAACTGTTTAAAGTTGTCTCCATGAGTGTCCCAGCCACCGCCCGCCTGCACGGCCACGAAGGACACGCCGGACTCAACAAGTCTCCGAGCCAGCAGACAGCTTTGTCCCAGATCGTTGCGACCGTATTCGTCTCGCAACTTGTCGTCTTCCTGTTTGATGTCGAAAGCCTGGACGGCTTTGTCGTTCGTGACCATTTGCAGCGCATCGCGGTAGAACGTGTCGAGTCCGTCGATGTCGCCATTAAGATCGATGTCACGGCGAATCTGATCGAGCTGACTGAGCAGTCCCTGACGACGATCGAGTCGGCTGTTGTCTACTCGTCCTGGAAGCTTCAGATTGCGGACCTGAAATCCGTCTGAGTTGGGATCGCTCTCGGGCGAGAACGGGTTGTACGACGCACCAAGATAGGCCGCTTTGCCCATCCCCAGTGAACGAGGCAGATTGACGTACGCCGGCAGGCCCGGGTCGTTTGCTCCCTGAATACGAGCAACGACTGACCCCATACTTGGGTAGATGTTGTCGTTGACTTCGATCGACGGCTGATAGCCGGTCAGCATCCACTGCGAACCCATGCCATGCCCGGCGTTTGTGTGAAATGCCGATCGAACGACGGCCAGCTTCTCCATCATCTGAGCCTGCAGCGGCAGGTGCTCGCTGATCTGGATCCCGTTGACATTGGTCGGGACGGGACGGAACTCGCCGCGAACTTCCGTCGGCGCCGTCGGCTTCAAATCGTACATGTCGAGATGGCTTGGTCCTCCAGCCAGCCAGACAAGAATCACGGACTTCTTTCGGACGGGCTTTCCTTCCGCAGCAGCGGCATGCTGTGCCCGCAGCAGATTCGGAAGGGTCATGCCAGCAAGGCCGAGCGATCCGACTTTCAGCACGCTTCGCCGCGACGTGGGATTGCAGAATTCAAGCATGATATTGCCTTTGTATGAACGTAGGGCCGGTTTCCACCGGCCGAAGTCCGAAGTATTGGCCGGTAGGAACCGGCCCCGCATTTTAATGGTTAAACAGGAATTCTTTGCTGTTGACGATCGTCCATAAGACGTCTTCAAGCGCCTTCCTTTTGTCTTCCTGAGATTCGACGTACTTGACCGTTGTTTCGAATTCTTTGCTGTGAGGATGCCGGGCGAACGCGCTGAGATAGATCTCGTCAATCTTGTCAGGTATCGGCTTTTCTGCGCTCGCGAGTTTTGCGATTCGTCCTTTGCCGTCGGCGAGCTTGTTCTCCAGCTCATCCGAATTTGCCAGTAACAACACCTGTGCCAGCGTCGCCCCGCTGGAGCGTTCGCACTCGCAGCCCGACACACGTTTCGGTCGGTCGAACGTGTCAAGGAAGTAGGAGCCGAATCCTTCGTGCGGCAGGTCCACTGCGCGAGCGGAATCGGCGATGTTCCCAAAGCGAGTCTTCGTGCCCGTCGTCTGATCGACGGCGTCCAGAAGAACTTCGGCGATCAATCGTCGAGCGTAGAAACGAGCGAAGTTCTGACGATCGTCTTTGTTGCGTTCGGTCGGCGCGGACGACAACTGATACACACGACTGTTGACCAGAGTCTGCACAATGTGCCGCACATCGAATTTGTGATCGATGAAATCTTTCGCCAGAGCGTCAAGCAGTTCGGGATTCGAAGGCGGATTGCTTTCCCGCATGTCGTCCACTTCGTCGACAAGTCCGCGGCCCATGAAGTGACCCCACAACCGATTGACCAGGACTCGCGCGAAGAATGGATTGTCCGGCTGCGCCATCCAGTCGACGAGTGCGTGTCGCGGATCGTCCTCCGGAGTGAACTTGCCGTATTCGCCGTCAAGGAATTTCGGCTCCGGTACTTTGCCCGTCAGCGGATTCTTTTCGCCGGTTGTCACTTTGGATGAGGCAAAGTACGGCGGCGGCTGGCCAAAGCTCTTGCGTCCCAGTCGAGTAAAGAAACCGGCGAGACCGTAGTAGTCTTCCTGCCCCCATCGCTCGTAAGGATGGTGATGACACCGGGCACACTGCAGCCGGATCCCCAGGAACACCTGAGCCGTATCGGCGGTAACCGAATGCAACTGATCGTCGCGAGTCTGCCAGTACCAGTTGATGGCTGGAGCGTCCTGCCACTCACCGGCCGCCGCCACGACTCCCCGGACGAATTCGTCGTACGGACGGTTGCGGGCGATCATGTCCTTGATCCAGTTGTGAAACGCGTACGAGGCCTGGTCGGCTCCGGCGAGCTTCGAGTTCCTCAGGATCGCTCCCCACCGCATCGCGAAGTACGCGGGATAGTCGGGTGAATCGAGCAGTCGATCGATCGCCAGCCGTCGCTTGCTGCCGGACTTGTCTTCCAGAAACGCTACGGTCTCCTCGACTGTCGGCAGTCGCCCACAAAGATCGACCGTGACTCGTCTGAGAAAAGTCGCAGCGTCACTGGGGGGCGATGGCTGCAGCCCCAGCTTCATCCATTTCGCAGCGGCGAGTTCGTCGACGTAATTGTTCGGAGCAAACTCAGGAATCGAATCCAGGCTTTCTCCGTGCGGAACAATGGCCT
>JBLFXD010000909.1:0-3015 GCA_047611045.1 Planctomycetaceae bacterium
CAAGCTCCGCGCCGTTCCGGCAGAGAGAACCGCAATGTTGCCGGAACGGCGCGGAGCTTGTTCCAGCCTACAAAAACGCTTCCCGAAAACTCAGTCAGTGAGAACGCCTTCAGCTTTGAGTTGCTTCAGCGTGGTCATGACTTCAATCGCGGCCAGAGCGGCTTCGTGGCCTTTGTTGCCGACTTTGCCGCCAGCTCGATCGATCGCCTGTTCCATCGACTGGCAGGTCAGCACTCCGAACGTCACCGGAATCCCGCTCTTCTGACTGGCTTCGCGAAGTCCGGCGGCCACCTGATGATTGATGTAGTCGTGGTGCGTTGTTTGTCCCTGAATGACCGCTCCCAGGCAGATCACCGCGTCGAACTTTCCTGACATCGCCAGCTTGTCGGCGATCAGCGGCAGCTCGAATGAACCCGGCACGCGAACGACGGTGATGTTGTCGTCGCTCGCTCCGTGACGTCGCAACGTGTCGAGCGAACCGTCCAGCAACCGATTGGTGATCAGGTCGTTGAAACGCGCCACTACAATCGCGACGGACTCGTCGGTAAGAATCAGTTTGCCTTCGATTTCTTTCGGCATGGTCAATCAGTCGTCGCCTTGGCGGTCAAAAGTCTGTTTCCCGAGTTTCCTCGAACGGTGTTCTGAGTCCGTGTCCGCAATTGTGCGAACCACCGATCGCGCGGAAAGCTAATTCAGGTTCATCGTGAGCAGAAACTCTTCGTTGGTTTTGGTTTTTCGCATTTTGCCGGTCAGAAGCTCCATCGCGTCGACCGGATTCATGTCGTTCAGGACGCGTCGCAGCACCCAGATTCGCTGCAGCTCTTCCTCGTCAAACAGCAACTCTTCGCGACGGGTTCCCGAGCGGTTGATATCGATGGCCGGCCACACTCGTTTTTCCACCATGCGGCGGTCGAGGTACAGCTCGGTGTTTCCAGTTCCTTTGAACTCTTCAAAGATGACCTCGTCCATTTTCGAGCCGGTATCGACCAGCGCCGTTGCGACAATCGTCAGACTGCCGCCGTCTTCGACGTTGCGTGCGGCACCGAAGAATCGCTTCGGATGTTGCAGCGCGTTGGCGTCGACTCCGCCGGTCAGGATCTTGCCGGAGTGAGGGACTTCGGTGTTCCAGGCTCGTGCGAGTCGCGTAATCGAGTCCAGGTAAATGATGACGTCGTCGCCGTACTCGACCATCCGTTTGGCTTTTTCGATCACCATCTCGGAGACCTGAATATGCCGGCTCGGCGGTTCGTCGAACGTGCTGCTGACGACTTCGCAGTTGGTCCCGCGAATTTCGCGTTCCATGTCTGTGACTTCTTCCGGCCGCTCGTCAATCAGCAGGACGATCACGTACGCGTCCGGATGATTATGCATCGTGGCTTTGGCGAGCTGCTTCAGCAGGATCGTCTTCCCAGCCTTCGGTGGGGAGACGATCAGACCGCGTTGTCCCATGCCGATCGGAGCGAGCAGGTCGACGACTCGTGTGCTGAGATCTTTCGTCTCGCCGTTGGCAAGCGTCAGCCGACGGTTCGGATGCAGCGGCGTCAGATCGTCGAACGAAACCTTCGCGGTAACGAGGTTCGGATCCTGGCCGTTGATCGCTTCTACTCGGAGCAGCGCGAAGTAACGTTCGTTTTCTTTCGGCGGCCGAATCTGGCCGGCGACCGTTGCACCCGTCTTCAAGCCAAACCGTCGAATCTGGCTGGGCGAGACGTAGATATCGTCGGGGCAGGGCAGGTAGTGGTAATCCGGGCTGCGGAGAAAACCAAAGCCGTCCGGGAGGATTTCCAGAGTTCCCTCACCGAACATCAGGCCGTTGATCTTGGTGCGGGCTTTCAGGATCTTGAAGATCAAGTCCTGCTTCTTCATCCCGACGACTTCGGTCAGGTTTTCCTGTTCGGCGATCGTGAGCAATTCCAGAATCGACATTCGCTGCAGCTCGGCGATGTGCAGATCGCCCTGTTTGATTTCTTCGTAACGACGATCGCCGGGGAAGGCGTCCTTGTCGCTTTGCGCCTGTTGGACTTCAGACATGATTCGAGCCATTGCAGCTGGGAGAGGTGCTTTGCTGGTTGGGTTGGACTTGTTGGCCCATCGCGACTGACAGGCGGCCGCCCGCAAGTCACAAAAAGAAACCGCATCAGCAACACCCCTGCGAGAGAGGGGGCATAAATAAGAAAAGGGTGTCGGACTCGAACGAGTCAGACGGATGTTGCGGGGTGCCCGCCGGTGCTATCAGTAGTTGGGTGGAATTCCGGGGTTAAATTCAGCGAAGTTGTTTATCAATAAAAGCAGCAAGTTGTTGAACGGCGTTTTCGAGACTGCCCGAGTTGTCGACGATCAGTTCCGAAACGGCTCGTTTGTCTTCCAGAGAAACCTGACTCGCTTCGCGCCTGCGAAGTTCGTCAGCAGTCCAGCCTCGGTTTTCCTCGACCCGCTTCAGCCGTGTTTCAAAGGGTGTATCAACAAAGACGATTGTGTCGCACAGATCGTTCCAGCCGGCTTCCAGCATGACGGCGGCGTCCAGAACAACGACGTCCGTTTCGTCGGGGATGTCCGCCAACTGCTTTTCGACCTGCCTCCGGATTTCCGGGTGTACGATTTTCTCCAGCTCGATCAATGCCTGTTTATGGTGAAGTTCTGAACCGAACACTTTTCCCGCGAGTGACTTTCGACCGATTTCAGCCCCGTCAAAAACGGAGTCGCCGAATGCCAGACGGATGTCGTCTTGTACGGTCGGAATTCCGAGCACATCGTGCCCGACCCGATCAGCGTCGATTAGGAAAGTTTTGAAATGATTGGAAAGGCCTCTGGAGACCGCGCTCTTTCCGGATCCAATGCCGCCGAGGATGCCGACAACGAGAGTTTTGTTTCGCGTGGACACGCCGGGGAAAAGCTCAGAAGGAAGGCGGGAAACCAGCAATCCGTTGCGAGAGGAAACGATGAACGACGGAATCCAATCCGTACGGTGGTGAGTCAGAGATGGCTCGTTTGGAATGTGCAATCATCGTGCCTGAA
>JBLFXD010000910.1:0-3014 GCA_047611045.1 Planctomycetaceae bacterium
ATGAGAGCGCCTCGAAACCATTGTTCGAGGTCTTTCTCCAGTTCATTATCGAGCGTGCCGAAGCGCAGAACTCGCTTGATAAACCAGCGGAAAAACGGGACAGCTACCGAGCCCACAACCAATCGGGAGATTGGTCGAACGATGGGCTTCAGGAGCGAAACGTCCATCAACAGACGAAACAGGCTCCACACGGCCATTCTCCGAAAGACTGAACGAGCTGAGTCGAACGGCTCCGACCGTTCAAGTAGCGTCAGTCAACGTAGAGAAATTCGTTTGAGTTCAGCAGAACGTGGCATAAATCGGTGAGAGCTTTCAGATCGATGCCGCTGGCTGATTGCATGGCGTTGTTGGCAATGCTCAAGTGGTTTTCTACCTTGGACTTGTCTCGCCCTGGCGATTCAGGAGAGTCGAATTCCCAGAAACCGGAAACGCTGCTGGCTGCTCCGCCGTTGATCAAAAGCTGGTCAGCGGCGAGCTTTGCGCTGGACACGCGGACGTTGTCGATCAGGCCGTCCCACCGGCTGCGTCGACTGCCGTCGCGGTCGCCGATGGTCAGTTTCAGGTCGTTGTGAAAGTCGCCGATGACACCATGCTTAATGGAGGCTGATTGAAGAGGTGAGTCGGGCTTCGACAGGTCCTTCATGAAAAACGTGACGCCGGTTTCAGACGCCGTGTCGACGTCGACCGAGACGGCGACGTAGTACGGGCGGTTCAGCTCGGGACGCAGGTTGGAAGCGATGACTTCGTAGGTCGGTTTGTCGGTCCCGGCTTTCCGAGGTTCTCCGCCGATCAATTGAAGGATGAGGTTTCGCGGCTTGTACGCGGACTTCGTGCTGGTGACTCCGAAGTTCCAACCTCGATGAGACGTGTCGCCGTTCCAGTGAGAAACGATTGTCCGGACGTTCGCATCCGGATACAGAGAGCTGAGCTGGATGACAGCCTCGATGGTGAAGTCTTCAGTCGGCAGATTACTTGCATTGGCAGTTTTGAAAGTCGTGGTGGCACTTTCGGGATCGATGTTTGCCGCTTCGCTCTGCGTCGCGGCGAGCATTGAAGTTGTCGTCGGTGGCGAAGTCGCCGACTGGCTCAGGCTGTCTAAATATTGACTTGCTGATTCGAGTTCGGCATCGGTGGGCGATCGGCCAAACGCGAGTTGCCATGTCGTCTGCACAGTTGCCTGAACGATGTTTGATCCTGGGCTGAGACTCTTCGCCACCGTCTTGTCGACGCGGCCGGCGAAGGCAGCCGAACGGTCGAACATCCATTGGCCGTTGATCATGAGCAGAGACTGTGTCGGAGTTGTCGTGACGTCGCGGTCGGCTGTGCTGTTGATACCGTCGGCGACGTCGAACGCTTTGAGCATCGGATCGGGCGAGTTGCGTCGCACCGCCGTGTAAACAGATCGACGAGGTGTTGAGGCAGCGACGGCGGCGCCTCCAGCTTTGGGATCGAGTTCTCCGGAAGCTGCCAGTACGGCGTCGCGAATCTGCTCGGCCGCCAACCGTCGAATGTCCCATCGCCAGCGAAGCCGGTTCCGTGGATCGCTCAGCGCATACTTCGACGCTTCGGGATGCGCGGCTGATTGTCGGTACGTTGCCGAGTTAAGGATCAGTCGATGGAGTGCTTTGAAGCTTTGACCGTTCTCGACGAAGTAAGTCGTCAGCCATTCGAGCAGTTCCGGATGGCTGGGTGGTTCTCCCAGTTGGCCAAAGTCGCTGGACGTTTCGACGATGCCTTTTCCGAAGTGGTACTGCCAGATTCGGTTGACGATGACGCGCGTGGAGAGCGGGTTCTCTGGCGATGTTAACCAGCGTGCGAGCGCCGCGCGACGTCCGGTGGATTCCGGAGCCATTTCCGGACGGATGACTTCGGCAGGATCCGGATTCAGGACGGTCAGCATTCCCGGAAGGATGTCCTGGTTCTTGCGATCGTCGGGAATGGGTGTTGGAGTCGGCTTTGGGCCGGCGTCGGTCACGGTTAGTGAGACGGGCAAGGGAGCCGGCTTCAGTTCGTCGAACTTTTTCAGCTCTTCCTTGAGTTCGTCGACCTTCTTTTGATCCACATCCTGCAGCTTTACACGGTCGTATTCAAAGTCGATCTGGCGTTGCACCAGGTTCATGATTTGCCGCTCGTGCGTGCCCCATTCTGTGGCGGGCCGCTTGGCTATTTCTCGAACGTCCGGCGGGAATTTCTCGACGGCCGATGTTCGCTGCTTGGCCAGGTACGGCGTCTTAATGACTTCGATCTGGTCTCGTAGATTCTGAGTTTTGGTTTCCCATTCCGATTGCTGCTTGTCGAACGCCGACTTCTGAGCGGGAGTTGCGAGGGCGATATCGTCTCGCGGCTCGATGGACGAAAAGAATGCCTGCAGGCGGAAGTAATCTTTGCGGAGGATCGGGTCAAACTTGTGGTCATGACACTTCGCACAGCCGACGCTCATGCCCAGGAATGCTTCGCCGGTGATGTCTGTTAACTCGTCGATAATCGCTCGCCAGTGGCCGCGGACGTCGCGCTGGTTGTATTCGTAGAGGTAAAGCCGCCAGTAGGCAGTGGCCACGACGGCGTCCGGATTGTGAGGATCGAGTTCGTCGCCAGCGATCTGCTCGCGCACAAACTGGTCGAATGGCTTGTCGTTGTTGAATGATCGGATGACCCAGTCGCGGTATCGCCACATGGTTGGGCGGTAGCCGTCCGCTCGGTAGCCGTCGGATTCTGAATAGCGGACCAGGTCGAGCCAGTGACGGCCCCAGCGCTCGCCGTACTGAGGGCTGTCGAGTAGTCGGTCGATGACTTTCTGCCAGGCGTCCGGCGACTCGTCGTTGACAAAGGTTTCGACAGCTTCGTTGCTCGGCGGCAGGCCGATCATGTCTGCATAGAGTCGCCGGATGAGCGTGCGGCGGTCGGCTTCGGGAGCCGGAGTCAGATTCGACGACTGAAGTTTCCTGCTGATGAACCGGTCGACTTCGTTGCGCGACCAGCCGGCAGTGTCTGGTTCGGGAACGTCCGGATTCGCT
>JBLFXD010000911.1:0-3012 GCA_047611045.1 Planctomycetaceae bacterium
AGTTGTGGCCGTCGTCGGTCGCCAGGCCGTACATCACCGGTAACTGAAGTTCGGCCAGTCGTTTAGTCAGGATGATGTCCCACATTCGCTCGGTCGATGCGTGCTCGGCATTGCCCGAATTGTTGACGCCGGGATGACCGTTGTAGACCTCAAAGAATTTCTCGCCGCGAATTCCCATGAGGTCTTCCGCCGTGACCGCGTATCCAAAGTTCGGATGGTTGAGGTGAATCATCATCGACTGACGCGTGCGTTCTCGCTGCGAAATCAACGCGTCGACGTTCTTCTGAATTGTTTCCGCGACGCTTTCGCCCCCCATCGGAGGGATCAGGTCTTTCACATTCGTCGCGCAAAGATGGACCGGGTACTTGCCGAAGCGGTCGGTAACTTCTTCGCCCTGAATCAGCAAAAACTTTCCTGGCTGGCCGACCTTTGCGTTGACCTCGGTGAACGTTTTCAGCCGAATTTCCGTGCGCCCGTCAACAGTCCGCTCGTCGATCCAACCTTCAGGGAATCGTTCTTTGAGCTTTCTCAGCGCGTCCTTGCCGGTCGGCTTCTTCGCGATATCGACCCAGCGATTCTTCGACTGAGCGAGCACATTGTGATCGGTGAAACAAAGGAAGTCGTAATCGCGATCTCGATACCAGAGCGCGATCATCTCGAGGTAATTGTCACCGTCGCTCCACAACGAGTGTGTGTGCAGATTTCCTTTGAGCCATTGCCGGCTGCCGTCTTCAGCAAGCACGTCTGCTTTGACATTTGAAACGGCGGTATCTTTCGGAGCCGAATTCAGCAGCAGAAAGCCAACGACCAGGACGGTCACGCAGCAGAGGACGCGTCGAGACTTTTTCATTTCGGAAATCCCATTGGTTGGATCAGGTGGGGCAAGCGACGGATCAGCGATGCAATCGAACGGTCGATTGGTAGCCTCCGAGTATGTTGTCCCGAGAAGTGAATCGCCAACGAACGAGTCTGCTGCGCGAGAACTCGCCGCGTGTAAACAGTGAAACTGAACTTCTCAGTCGATCAAAGTTTCCTCGTGATCGATCGACGGAAAAGGTCAGCTAACCCGAAGCTGCAGACCGTCGCGTCTCTGTCGGAATATTGTTGAGAAACTCTGTCGTCTTCGCCCTGGAAAACATCCTGGCGAGGCGATAGTATCCCGCCGCCCATTCGGGCATCGAAGAACACGCTGCTAAAAATCGAAGTAGACCACTGACTCGACAGGAGCGTTCCGAGTCATCAGCTGGAAATAGCGTTTTATCACGGAGGTCCGGGTTCGACTGCTCGGCATGGATGCTTCGGCTTGCCGAAGTGAGGCCACTGCAGTTGAACCTGTGCTCGGTTGTCGTCTGACTTCAGACGCTCGAGGGAACGGATTCCTTCTCTCGTTTTCTGACGGCGCTCGGTAACAGTTACCGAGCCGCCGACAACCACTTCTGATTTCTTCATTCTCCTTTTCGATGTTGATCGTAAACGGCTCCGCCTGTTGATCGTTCCTCGGTCTGAGGACTTCTGGGCTGGCTCAACAACGCCGAGCGTCTCATCGAAAATGTTTCAGCAGAGAGGCTGTCGCATGAGCACTGTCGTCGACGTTCAGGAAACCGAGCAGGAACTCATCTCAACCGCCCAACTTGCTTTGAGCAGTTGCAACTGGACGGTCGGTGAATGTGCCACAAAATGGACAAGCCGATACTCACGCGGCCGAACTGACGCCGATTTTGGAGCGTTGGTCGGCCTCAGCGGCGACCAGATTTACCAGCGGCGTCGCGTGTGGGAATCTTTCGCGGACGTCACCGACAATTATTCCAAACTGAAATGGTCTCACTTCTACGTCGCTCTGACTTGGTCAGACTCGGCCGAATGCCTCGCGTGGGCGGAAGAGAACGGAGCCACCGTCGCTGAAATGAAGGCCTGGCGACGGATGCAGAATGGCGAAGACCTGACCGTCGAGGCCGAAGCCGACCTCGACATCAACTCGTCCGCTGCCGGTTTTGGCGAGCCGATTGTGCATCTGACCCCGGAGGGATTTGGCAACTCGGACGGAGTTCGTCCAACTTCTGACTCATTAGACGAAAGTCATGCCAGCGAAAACCAGATTCAGGCCGTAGCAGGAGAAGCTGAATCCGGCAGTGGCGAGCAGCCTTATTCTCCGTATAAGACCGGAGCCACAACTGTTCCGCCGGAATCGACTGAAGGAGCACCGGATTCAAGCGGTCCTGCGTTACTGAATCCGGAGCAGGCCTTCAAAAAAATCACCACCGCCGTTGAACGCTGCACTCGCATGTTGACAGACGGAATGATCGACGGTTTTGCAGAGATTCCGGAAAAGGATCGAATTCGATTCCTGACCGCGATTGAAAACTTCAACGAAAAGACGAACGGACTGAGTTGACGATGAGCACACCGGGGCCCCGCCACTATTCAGCAGACTCGCCGGGCACCTCCCGGGTCAATGTGTGGCTTGTGGTCCTGCTGCTCGGCCTGACCGGAGTGATGATCTACCGGCAGGCTTTCTGGCATTCGCCGCTGCTCAACGCGAACGCCGAATCCCGCGCAATTACTCCGCGAGGCGACCTGGCCGCTGACGAGTTGAGTACCATCGAACTCTTCGAACACGTCTCGCCTTCCGTCGTGCATGTGACGTCAGTCGCCATTTTTCAGAACGCGTTGACGATGGACGTCCTGGAAAAGCGAGCCGGAACGGGCAGCGGTTTCATTTGGGACACCGACGGGCACATCGTCACCAATCTCCACGTTGTGAGCGAAGGCCAGGGAGCGGTCGTGACGCTCGCCGATAACTCAAACCACTCGGCACGGCTGGTCGGATTTGACTCGTCGAATGACATCGCGGTGCTGAAGATCGACGTGCCTCCAGGCACGCTGATGCCGATCGCGGTCGGCGAGTCCAGCGACTTGAAAGTCGGCCAGAAAGTCTTTGCCATCGGCAGCCCGTTCGAATTCGACCATACATTGACCACCGGAGTCATCAGCGGATTGAATCGAACATTCGGC
>JBLFXD010000912.1:0-3009 GCA_047611045.1 Planctomycetaceae bacterium
CACCAAACGACTCGATAATCCAGCAACCATGACACTCAACGCTCCGCCCACGACGTCACGACCCGGATTTACTTTGATCGAACTCCTGGTGGTGATCGCGATCATCGCCATCCTGGTTGCACTGCTTCTTCCAGCGGTCCAGCAGGCACGGGAGGCCGCCCGTCGAGCCCAGTGCAAAAGCAATCTGAAACAATTTGGGATCGCGCTGGCCAACTACCATGACATTCACCGGAAGTTTCCGCCTGGACACGGAAACTCAGGTGGAATCCAGGTGGGAGCTTCGCCAGAAGACGAGGGCACGTCGGCACATTGGGGGTGGGGAGCCCACCTACTGCCGCAGCTCGATCAGGCCGGGCTGTTTGATCAGCTGAACGTCGGAAACATCGGCCTCGACACTGCCGTCGCGGATCCAACTCGTCTGGCACTCATGCAGAAGCCATTGGCAGCGTTTCGATGCCCGTCGGACACCGCGCCGGAGCTGAATTCTGATCAAAAGGTTCCCAGCGGAGCCGCAGGAAATGACGACTGCACCGACGCCACTTGCCAGGAACTGGCAACTTCAAACTACGTGGCGGCTAACGACAGCGACAACCTTGAGGCCGACAACTGGAACGGGATGTTTGGTCGGGTTAATCCGACGGCCGGCTGCACAAACTGCACGGCTCGCTGCACGAGTATGCGAGACCTGACTGATGGCATCAGCAATACGATTGCGATCGGTGAACGTGCCTGGAAACTCGAAGGTCAGGCATTGCAGGCTGCAGTCGTCTTTGGAACGAACGGCGACGACGATAATGACAACAACCAGGGTTTGAATTACGTCCTGGCGACTGGTGGCCGCGTTATCAATTCCACGTCCAATACGTCCGATCGAGGATTCAGCAGCATGCACACGGGCGGAGCCCAGTTCCTGATGGCCGACGGCGCCGTTCGGTTTGTCAGCGAACACCTCGACCACGACGTCAGTAACGGAGCCATCGACAGCGTGCTGGAGAAGCTGGTGGCAATTCAGGATGGCAACGAAATCGGCGACTTTTGAGATTCCCCAGCGGCGACTTCTGAAGCCTGCACGGTTCGCGTACTGACGAATTTTCCAGGCTGATCAGGATTCAGCCGACTCCGTCGTGTCAATTGACGGTTGCGTGGAATCCGTTTCTCCTTCACCGATCTCCTCAAAAAACTCTTCTGAAGTAGGGATCGCTTCGAGGTCAAAGTCATCAAAGTCGCCCATGTCTTCGACGTTGTCGGACTGAGGGTCCAATTCGAGAGGATCGGGAAACGGTTCGAAGGAGTCGATGTCATTGGGATCGACTGTTGGTGTCCCCAGAGAGGGCACATTGCTCCCTGGACTGCCCGAGCCGTCAGGCTCAATCGAGCCAGTACCGCCGCTTCCTGACTGTCCGCATCCGCTTCCGCCACCCGTGACTCTGTACGAAGTTCTTTTCCCATTTCCGGATGAAACCTGGCCGCGGTATGTCGCGCGCATCATGGCAATCGCCTCGGGCTCACTGCGTGCAGTAACGCATCTCGTAAATGATCCTGCTGGCTCGAACACAAGCGAACCGGCTTTCGCAACGAACTGAGAAATCAAGATGCTCCATTGCTGTTTTTCCGAAGAGTTATCTTCAACGCGCCGGTCAGGTCTTTCCGGGGCAACTCCCGCCTGAGGCAATGCTCCGACGACCAGACCTCCGGTCGGCCGGGGTGGAGCCTTGCCAGTCGACAATGAACGAGCCCCTGATCGGGATTTCGGCGACCGCATTCGTCGACCGCCGCTCCGCGCTGTTTCTCGTGCCTCTTCCGAATCTTCGCTCTCTTTGCACTTCGTATTTTTGAACAAGCGAGCATCGAATGATTGTTTGGCGAGTTCTACGAACGGTGCCAGAGTTGCAGCATGCTCCGCCGACAGTGTATCGACCGGCACGATCACCTCACGGTCCGACTTGAAATGAGCCCAGATGATCACACGGTTCTCTGAAGAACCAGGATTTTCGTGCAACCTATGTTGCATTTCATCGAGAGACCCGACGGCCGATTCAATCGCGATCCTTTTCTGTCTGTTCAAAGTACTGACCGCTTCATCAGTCGAGACGCACTTGCCGGCTGCAAACCATGTTGTCTTGATCCTCAGCGCTGGTCCGCTAACTGAAAACGTGTAGTCGCGTGCGAGAAATCGCGAGAAACGCGGTTCGCCATCAATTTCTTTACCACCAGCTATCGACCACGCCCTTTGCAGTTTTACGGCTCGCCAGTCGTCACTCAGAATGGGCGGGACGGTCAACGACGAATCATCAACTCGAAACGTTGCACCGCGTGCAGGTTCTACGTGCAGGCCAAACAGACTGAATAGAATCACCCCACCGAGAATCGCGAATCGAGTCGCAGGTGACGCGTTTAACAGGTTTGCAAACACGTTGAATTTCGATTTGTCTGAATCCATCTCTGCCTCCGACATCTACGACTTGTCTCTGGCCCTGAGTGACAGACTTCATCTCCGAAATCACTGCCACGAACCCGTCAGGTTATGCATGGATGCATCAATACTCAACACTGACTTTCTGATTGATTGACAGATTCACGCTTTGTTACGTCTCAATCCACATTCCGAAACAGATTATCGGCTTCTGCCATTCGACTTGATTGCGTCCAGTTGAGCCCTCAGATCTTTCACGACCTTGACGTTCTGGTCATAGAGGTTGTTCTTCTCAGAAGGGTCGTTAGCCAGGTCGTAGAGCTGCCCAGCTGGCTGACCGGGCTTTGGTTTGACGTTCTTTGGGGAGCTGAACCCACCGGACCCCAGATTATCGACAACCAGTTTCCAATTGTCCTTTCGGATCGCGAATGTTCCGCCGAGCGAATGATGGACGACCGGTGGGCGTGCGATTGTCGTTCCGTTTTTCCTGGCGGTCAGTTCCGAAAGCAGCGATAAGCTGTCTTCAGCAGACGAGTCGGATAATTTTGCGCCGGTGACTTCCGCCGCCGTCGCCATGAAGTCGGTCTGGCAAACCG
>JBLFXD010000913.1:0-3007 GCA_047611045.1 Planctomycetaceae bacterium
AAGCGCGCGAAGCGGAACTTCGGCTCGATTCTTTCAAAGATGCGACACGCGGCAACGTAGAAACCGCTGCAATCGTGCCGGGCAAGTCTTCGGCCAGTGAACTGGTCCGTCGAATCCTTTCGAACGATGCCGACGAGCAAATGCCCCCTCCGTCGTCGAATAAGTCGTTGACCGCCGAGCAGAAAAAGTTGCTCGTCCGTTGGATCGATTCCGGAGCGAAGTACGAGCAGCACTGGTCGTTCGTCGCGCCGAGCGAACCCGACCTTCCCGCCGTGACAATTGCCGCATGGCCGTCCAACGAAATCGACCGTTTCATTCTTGCCAGACTGGAAGCAGACGGGCTTCACCCATCGAAAGCAGCGGGCAGGCGAACGTTGGTTCGCAGAGTGTTTCTTGACCTGATCGGTCTTCAGCCAACGCCCGAAGAAGCTGAGCAATGGGTAACTCAACTGACGAAGCCCGACGGCCAGTTCAACAAAGAAGCGTATGAACGACTCGTGGATCATCTTCTCACTTTGCCGCAGTACGGAGAGCGGTGGGGCAGGCGGTGGCTGGACCTTGCCCGTTACGCCGACACGAACGGCTACGAAAAAGACCGCGACCGCACGATGTGGCCGTATCGTGATTGGGTCATCCGAGCGTTGAACGCGGACATGCCGTTCGACCAGTTCACGATCGAGCAGGTGGCTGGTGACATGCTGCCCAACTCGACAATCGATCAGCGCATCGCGACCGGTTTTCATCGCAACACGATGCTGAACGAAGAAGGCGGCATCGATCCGCTGGAGTTTCGTTTTTACGCGATGACCGACCGAGTCGCGACGACGGGCACCACTTGGCTCGGCCTGACAACCGGCTGCTGCCAGTGCCACACTCACAAGTATGACCCGATCACTCACCGAGAGTATTACGGGCTAATGGCCTTTCTGAACAACGCCGACGAACCGGACCTCAACCTGCCGGATCCCGCCGCAGAAATTCGGCATCAGAAAAACCTTGCTGAGGCAGAGAAGTTACTCGCCGCGCTGCCGCAACACTGGCCTGCCGAGAACAAGGTAAAACAGCAAGCATCGGTTGAAGAGGCGTTTGCCAACTGGTTCGCGACTGAACGGCCACTCGCCGTCGACTGGCACGTTATGGTTCCGTCCAGCCTGAAGTCCAACCTTCCACATCTAACGGTCCAGGATGACGGTTCAATTTTCGCGTCGGGAGACACCACCAAGTTCGACACTTACGAACTCGGTTTCGCAGACGTTCCGGCTGGGGCAACAACGATTCGACTGGAAGCGTTGCCGGACGACCGGTTGCCCGCTCATGGACCGGGCTCCACTTACTACGAAGGTCGGAAAGGCGACTTCTTTCTCAATGAGATTGTTGTTTCGCTGGACGGCCAACCGGTGGCCATCGAATCAGCCTCTCACAGTTACGCGAAGAATCAGTTCGGTAAGAACCCCGTGACCGCCGCGCTGACGATCGACGGTGACTATCAGACCGGCTGGTCAGCCGCTGGTCGGCCCGGTGAACGCAGCGTCGCTGTCTACGTCCTCAGCGAACCCTTGCCAGCAGGAAAGACGCTGGATGTGAAAATGACTTTCGGTCGGCACTTTGCCAGTTCGTTCGGACGATTCCGACTATCAGTATCCTCAACTTCTGACGACAACGTCGCTCGTGAATGGTCGCCAGAGATCGAACGACTGTTGCAGATTGACGACGAATTGCTGACCGACGCCCAGCGGCAACAACTCAAGAACGAATTCCTGCTGACCGCCCCACAGCTTGCAGAACATACGAAAAAGATTCGGGACCTGAGGCGACGTCCCGCCTCGATCGACATCCCTGTTCTGGCCGAGCGACCGTCCGCGAATCCTCGGCCAACATTCCTGCATAACCGAGGTGAATATCTCCAGCCGAAAGACCGCATTGATGCGAGGGTCCCCGAGGCACTGCATCCGTTCCCGCGTGATGTTCAGAAGAATCGGTTGGAATTTGCCAGGTGGCTGGTTTCTCGCGACAACCCGCTCACAGCACGAGTCGTTGCGAATCGGCACTGGGCCGCCTTCTTTGGAACAGGCCTCGTGAAGACGCTCGACGATTTCGGAATGCAGGGCGAAATGCCGTCGCACCCGAAGCTGCTCGACTGGCTGGCTGTTTCGCTGATGGACGAGGGATGGTCGATCAAACGTCTTCACCGGAAGATCGTTCTGACTTCGACGTATCGGCAAACTTCTGACTTCCCACAATCCGACTCGACACCCAAAGTCGCGAGACAAACTGGATTGTCCGAAACTCGATTGTTGGCCCGATTCCCAAGAACGCGACTCGAAGCCGAAGTCATCCGCGACGTCGTTATGAAGTCGGCCGGACTTTTGTCGTTGAAGCAAGGCGGTCCACCCGTGCGGCCACCGCAGCCAGACGGAATCAGCGAGGCATCGTTCGGCCGCCCGAAATGGAGAGCCAGCACCGGCGAAGATCGCTATCGACGCAGCGTCTACACCTATCAGAAACGGACCGCTCCTTTCGCCATGCTCACGACGTTTGACGCTCCCAGCGGCGAAGCGTGCATCGCGCGACGAGACGTTTCAAACACGGCGTTGCAGGCTCTCACGCTGCTCAACGACGAGATGTTTCTGGAAGCGGCACGGGCACTCGGCAAGCTGCTCGCCGAATTTCCAGACGGAGACCGTTCGCGAATTGAAAGTGCATTCGCGCGAGTGCTGACTCGACCGCCGTCAGAAAGTGAAACGACTCGACTGCTGGCATTCGTGGAAAGTCAACGATCGGTCATCCACGCAAAGCACAAGGCAACGAGACGCGCCGAGTTCCAGGCCGCCTTGAAGAAAGCGGCAGCTGAGGAGGCCGCCAAAGAAAAAGCGGCGGAGAAGGCCGCGAAGGAAGCCGCCCAAAAGGCGGCGGCCAAAGAGAAGGCGGCTGCCGAACAAACCGCAAAGGATGCGACGGCTAAGAAAACTGCCAGTGACAAGCCGGACTCGCTTCCAGAATCCAAACC
>JBLFXD010000914.1:0-3007 GCA_047611045.1 Planctomycetaceae bacterium
CACTGAACGACCGACGTGGCGGCTTCGATTTCTCTGACATAATGATCTCCTGAAAGGATTCTTCATGATCCTTCCGGTGTCCACCAGTCATGGGCTAGCGCAGGTGCCACGTTTCCAGATGCGGTCGTCCAGGTTGCTGCCCGGCTTTGCGGTGTTTCCATCCGCGAGAATCTCCCGGCAGAAACGTTCCGTAAACCGTCCACGTGATGAATAACGCAAGTGGTGAGGTACTCATACAGGCGTGCCTCGATAATTTGCAAATTCTGGCCATAGTGAGCAGGTGAACCTGGTCCTACAAGCGATCGTTCGGCGACTGTTACCTGACTCCTGCCCGGGGCCTTACGGCCCACGGCTCACTATTCTCGGGGTCTTACGGCTCACGGCTCACTATTCGATCTGTCGGTGCCGATACGCATAGCAGGACTGGAAGAAGATGGCTCACGCACGAACGGCTGGAAATGGGCGGTGCAGCGGTGAGAGGATGTTCTGCTCATTGCAGTCAAGCGGTCAGCCTTGCAGAGCATCCACAGGCGTGAACTTTTGGCCGAGGATTGGGACGCTGTCGACGCCGAGCCACTGGTCGAGCACGGTTGCGTAGACCTGACGGAAGTCGGTGTGAAACTTCACGTCGCCGTCGTGAAGATCGTGCAGGCTGGGGTGTTTGCCGATCAGGCCGGACTTGACTCGGTTGCCGGCAAGGAAAACCGGCGCGGCCGCGCCGTGGTCAGTGCCTTCGCTGGCATTTTCCTGAAGACGACGGCCGAACTCGCTGAACGACATCGTTAGAACTCGGTCGCCGTGACCGTGTTCGTCGAGGTCGCGCACGAACGCGTCGAGGGCACCGCTCAATTCCCGCAGCAACGCTTCGTGAGCGGCTGCCTGCCTGGAGTGCGTATCAAAGCCGTCGAGCGTCACATAGTAGATGCGAGTCTTCAGTCCGGAATCGATGAGCTGTGCGACCGTTTTCAACTTCTTTGCGAGCCCGCTGTCCGGATACGTGATCCCTGTTTTGTAGCTGCCGCTGGCGGCTTCGATCTGCTGACTGGCCGAGAGAGCGGACCCCGTACTCGACTCAACGAACCCCAGTAGGCCGTTGCCGGACGACGCCGATTTTCCAATCTGAGTGACGGTCTTACGGAGCTGCTCGTTGCCATCCTTCAGGCGAAAACGATCGAGCGACGTGACCGACGGCACTCGAATATTCTCAGACACCAAGGCGAGCGGTTGTTTCTCGTGACCGAGGTGAATGGCGGGAATGTTCTGCGCGGATTGAGATTGCGTGTTGTCGAGAAACCGGCCGAGCCAGCCGTCGTTCCGGACGGCGGTCTTGCGGCGGCACGTATGCCAGATATCCATCGACTCGAAGTGCGAGCGATTCGGATTCGCATAACCAACTCCTTGAACGATGGCCAGGCGATCGTTTTCCAACAGGTCGGCCAGTCCTCGTGCAGCGGGATGAAATCCGTAGGAGCGGTCAATCTTCAAAGCATCGTCCGCCTGGACAGCCAGTGTCGGGCGTGCCTTTCGGTAGGCCGATTCTGTGAACGGAGCCACCGTGTTCAGTCCGTCATTCCCCCCCGAAAGCTGGACCATGACGAGAATTGTGTCGTCATTCGGTTTGGATGCGGCGGCACCAGCCCGCAACAGAAACTGAGGAGCAGCGGCCCCGATCGAGACGACCGCCGAAGTGCCCAATGATGTTTTCAGAAAGTTGCGGCGAGTAGTCATGGCTGAAACCTTCTGTACGGCCCGTGTTTGCGAATTGTTATCGTTTCACCTCTCCCGCTTGCGGGAGAGGTCGGCCTCTCAGGGCCGGGTGAGGGTTTTGTTTTTGAATCAGGTGCTCGTGTGAATTCTGCTCAAGCCCCCTCACCCGCGGCTGAGACCGCGACCTCTCCCCCAAAAGGGGGAGAGGTGACAACTGAAAAGAAAGTTGCGTTGATCGATCGGTTTCCAAACACGACGTTTGGATAAACTCTAAGCCAGGTGAAATTGTGGGACGGTGCTCATGGTGTGAACGAGTTCGGCGACGCGACGGGATTTGTCGCCGGTTGCCTGCTCCATGAATGTGACCAGTTCATTTTTTGCGTCTTCGTGAAACGGCACAGCGAGCAATATTTCGTCGAGCCAATCAACCAACTCTCCCGTCGACTCGACGCCGTTCTTCCTGGCGAGAGTTTCAAGATTCTGACCGGCGAAACGTGTTGTTTCGTGTCGCAGAAGTTCGCCGACCAGATTGGATCGACCGAGCAGTGTGGAGGTGTTGATCCAAGTTCGGCCGCCGTCCCAGCCCTTGACATTTGGTGGGTAGAAGACGGCCTGGCCAATTTCGTCAAGTCTCTGAGCCACGCGATCGAGATTTGACGAACCGTTTAGGCATCGCAGGATGCCGATTCCCAGCTCGACAGGTGATCGAACTTTTTGCCCGACGGCTGTTGGCGAATAGAAAATGTTGCTGGCAAAGATTCGATCGACGACCGGCGCGATGTTCAATTCCGACTCCCGCAACAGCTTCGCCAGCGGATCGATCAAATGTTCCGGCGCGGCCGGTTCGTCGAAGACGAAGAATCGAATCAGCTTGCTGGCGATAAATCGTGGCAACGCCTTTTGATTCAGAACGACGTCGACGCCCTCTTCGCCAGTGAACCTGCCGGTTTCCCCGAGGATTGTTTTGGTCCCCGTGTCGTGCTGATATTTATTGAAGCGAAACTTCTTGCGACGGACTTCCCAGCCGGTGAAGCAGCGAGCCAATTCCTGAATGTCGCGTTCGATGTAGTTGCCTTCGCCCAGGCAGAACAGCTCCATAATTTCGCGGGCGTAATTCTCGTTGGGATGAGCTTTGCGATTGGTCGTTGAATCGAGGTAAATCAGCATCGCCGGGTCGCGCGAGATTTCCTGAGCCATCGCCCCAAAGTCGCCGAGAGCGTGTCGACGCAGCAATCGATTCTGAGCAAACATCATCTCAACATCGTCGACTTTTTCGGCACCAGTCGCGAAGTGGCCGTGC
>JBLFXD010000915.1:0-3003 GCA_047611045.1 Planctomycetaceae bacterium
AGGCATGAATCCCCGCTGAAAATCAAGAGCAGTTTTCACCATCAACTGCGAGGACTGACCGGACGCCAGTCCGGTGCCGCCGACGTGCGGTCCGGATCGCCGGCTGAAAACAGCACCGACAGTTGATGAGCCGCCAGAACTTTTGCCCTGGCATCCTGGCCCGGCACATCCTGGCCCGGCACATCCTGGCCCGACGCCGACGGCCACCAACGGAATCGTCCTTCGGAAAGGCGTTTATGGCAAAGCCAGAAACCCTGGCCATCCCCGCGTCCTTCACAACAGGGCCAGCACTTTGATCGCCGTGCCTCGACGATTGCGGAAGACGAACACCGCACCGGCAAATGGATCCTCCTGCAGCGAGTCTTTGCACAGCCGCACCAGTCCATCGATCCCCTTGCGAAAATCAGCCGGCTCGACAGCAACCAGAATCTTCATCTGCGGCGTGATCTGCAGCATCACTCGCCACTCCAGAAGCTCCGGCCAAGCGCCACCAGCCCACACGCCACCAGGTCCGGAACGTCACTGCCCCGCAGATGGACACGCAGCCTGGCACCAGCCCCGTCTTCGAACTCGACGACACATTCGACCGAGACTCCCATCGACGGGACACCCTGCAACGACGACGACGAAAGTTCGATGAATGCCGGACGGGCCGACGCTGAATCCGAAGAAGCTGAGCCTTCGACGAACGCTGAATCAGAAGAAGCTGAACCTTCGACGAACGCCGAATCAGACGACGCTGAACCTTCGACGAACGCCGAAGGCACCGACGTTACGCCGGAGTTCCCCGCTTCAACGCGTTTCTTCAGCGAATAATAATCCAGCCCCAGTACCGACGCCGCGCGACTGATCCCATCATGATCCGCCAGCTTCACCGCCAGCGACCAAAGCTCGTCTGGAATCCGAGTCCCCACTTGACGAGTCCGACGCCACATCTCAAAGCGATCCCGTCCACGTGCCAGCGGTGCCGGAATGTCGCAATGCCTTCGTCCAACCATGGTGGTCCTCCCAAATTTGGAAAACAACCACGCTAGCAATCCCACCAAAACCCTTCATGCACGCTTACCGGAAGGGCACCGTGCGCTTACGCAGCAACAACGTGTCCGAAATTGCAGGCTTGCCGGAAGGACACCGTTTATGCAACGCTCACGCACGAGTGGCGTGCAGGCATTTGTAGACGCCAGTCAGAAAACGTAGCGCCGGGCGGGCATTGCAGAATCTTCGCGATGTCGGTCAGCCACTCTGGCCGAACATACGCAAAAGGCAAGAAGATCGGAGGCGGGGCGAATGCAATCTGGTGCATCGTGCGATACGGCATTCGCGAATAGCATCCCAGCACACGACGGAACACTGGCTATCCAAAGCCGCCTCGTTACGCCGCTTTCCGGCAACTTTGCACTGAAGCCTGGCTGGTCATTGTCTGAATGGTCAGACAGCCTGCGTCCCTAAGCTTCGCAGCATGCTCCAGGATCTGCCGCAGACCGAGCAGGAGTCCCTCCGTGCGGTACCCCATGTTGAACGGGTGAGTCCACAAGTGATAAACGCCACCATGCTTCGCCGCATGATTCAGCCCGTTGACCGCCTTGCGGACTCGAGACTGCAACGGGACATACCGGCCCACGCCCATGAACGGTGAGTAGAACTGCGACGCCGGGATCATCCAGAGATTTCGCGAATGATGTTCGCACTGCCTGACTCGGGGAGTAAATCCAGCCACGGAATCGGCGAGTCGGATTCCCGCAGCAGGAAGCGTGCCGGGCAACGATTCGTACCATCGATCTTCGGGACCGCGGTACGCGTAGAAGTCTCTCTCGGCCAGCAAATCAAAGTGAGCCTGGTACGCTTTCGGAAAGACGAAACTGCGAGGGCGCGGAAACTGCAACTCCTCAAACAGTTCAAGAAACAGATCCAGTTCGTCGGCTAGTTCCTGTCGTCCTTCGGCCTGCGTGTTGACATAAAGATGCGTCAGCGTGTGACAGCCGATTTCCTGCGGCACCGGGCAATTCAGAATCTGATCGAGAATGTCTTCGGCGTACCAGTTCGGGGCCGAGAGATGATCGCCGGCCGGGATGTCATCGAAGCGGGAAGCAGCAATCATCCGGTGACGACGCTGTGCTCCAGGCTGCGCCATCAGCAACGCTCCAACCGTTGCCCACGTCGCCGAAACGTTGAACTCTTCGAACAGGTCCAGCATCTGTGTGATCGCGACGCGAGCTCCATCGAGGTACGGCCCGACTTTCGAGGCTGCCGGTCGGCCGCGGGTGCCCCACGCGAGTTCGAAGTCGAGCGAAATCACGAACGTGCCGCAGTCTTGCTCGGACAACCTGTTTGTCGAATTGTTGTGCGGGACTTCAGTCATGATGAGCAAGTTACTCAGAAGAAGCGTTCAGCAGCCAGACGAATTGATGGTTCGATCATCGACCAGTTTCACGAGCGGCGGATAAACCGACTCCAGATGCGGACGGCGTAGGTACGAAGAACGCTGGCCATCGGTTTTCGATCACTCATCGACATCACGGCATGAACTCGAATGTTGCGGTACGAGCCGAGCCATTTGAACAATCCCAGCTTCCCTTTGAGAATGTACCCGATCGACGTGATCAAATCTTTCTCAAAGAGAATCCATTTCGTGCCTTCGCGCAGGCTACCAACTTCAGGGAGCGGCAAACCGGCGAGATCACAATACGCATAATAGTTCAGCGGAATCCCGGCAGCGTCAATCAACGCAAACCAAAGCGTCTGTCGAGGATTCACTTCGACCATTTTGTACTGCGAGTCTCGTTCGTCGAATTTGAACTCAGTCCCGCAGACTCCTCGGTAGCCAATCTCCCGCAGAAACTTCACGCTGAGGTTGACGACGTCATCGTTCTGACAGGCGTCGGCCAACGACGCGCTGCCGAAGCCCGGCGGGTGCTGCCGTAGCTTGCGACCGGTAAAGATCGCGCCTGGCTCTCCGTCACATTGTCGCAAGTAAAGTCCGCCAATCCAGAGGTTACTCTCAGG
>JBLFXD010000916.1:0-3002 GCA_047611045.1 Planctomycetaceae bacterium
CACTCGACCTTCTTGAAGCTGCTGGAGTCACCCACCGACGCACGGACGAGGGCGCACTCAGCTACGTGATTATCGACTCGGTAGAGCAGTCGAGCATCGACCAGACAGTCGACACGTTTCGCCAGGCCGGCGTCAGCATCTCGGCGATCATTCGCAAGCAACTGACTCTGGAAGAGGCGTTTCTGCAGCTTGTCGATCGCGACTCGGACGAAACCGACGACGTCCGACGATCGCAACCTCAGGATGGCTCGCCGACAGAGCACACGGACGCGGCGGAAGGAGGCAATTCATGAGACCTTACCTTGCCGTTATCCGCGACTCATTTCGAGAAGCCTTCGCCACGCGCGTGCTGTGGATCATGCTGATTCTGATCGGCGTGTTTCTCGGCTTCCTGGCACCGCTTGGTTTTGAGCGTGCACTCGCCGTCTCGCTGCAGTTCTCGGACTTCCAGAATCCGCAGGCTTTTATCAAACAGCTTCGCGACAACGAGAACTCGACAGACACTCCGGCGGGCTACGTCTGGAATCGCCTTTCCGATGGTTTCAAACGAGCCGTCGACGAAATCAAGCCGGATACAAATCGACGTCGACGGATGAACGTTCTGGGGCAGGCCCGTGGCGAGATCAATCGACTCTTCCACGAATCCGACTTCTATGACGAGAAAGTATGGGCTGACATTCGTCTTGGTTCCGAAGCGACCGAGCTTCTTGAGCAGGGCCTGGATTCTCTGAGCGACGACGAGCGGCGACGATTCAACCGGCTGGCGTTTGAAGCCGCCTTCCCGAAACACATTGAAACTTCTGGCCGCGACGCGATTCAGTTTGTCTATCTCTGGTACCCGCTCGGCGACGAGCTACCGATTCAGGAAACGCAACTTCAGCAAATCGGTGAACAGGTTCTGTCCTTCCTGGTCAGCCGACTGGTCGGCAACATCGGCGTCTTCATCGCGTTGCTGGTGACCGCGTCGATTGTTCCGCAGATGCTCGATTCCGGCGCGATCGATCTGCTCCTCAGCAAGCCGGTTTCGCGACCGCTGCTTTTCCTCAGCAAGTTTTCTGGAGGCTGCGCGTTCATCTTCCTCAACGCGACATTTCTGATAGCTGGCCTGTGGATCATCGTCGGCTGGCGTTTCGGAATCTGGAGCGACGGGCTGCTGTGGACGATCCCCGTCTTCGTATTCGTCTTTGCGATTTACTATTCGGTGTCGACTCTGGCTGCGGTCATCTGGCGCAACGCGGTGATCTCGATCGTTGCTTCGATCCTGTTCTGGGCAATCTGCTTCGCCGTCGGCGTCACAAAAAGTGCGCTGGACAACGCGTTCCTCGACGGACGCCGCACCGCGAACATCATCCCCGCCGGTGAAACGTTGATCCGGCTGAACCAGACCGGCAGCGGCTACGAGTGGGACGATCAGAATCGCGAGTGGCGGGAACTCTTCGAACAGCGTCGGCGAGGCGGCCCTCCCGGATCATCGCAACAGGCAGCGTGGCTCGGCGCCTACTTCGACGCGACGAACGAACGACTCGTCGGAATCCGTTCCGGCAGCGGATCACGCTGGTTCCGAAGCTCTTCCAAACTGGCCATCGCTACGCAGGACAACGACTGGAAACCCCAGGAAAGCATCGACGTTCCGAACGGAACTCGCGTGCTTCTACCGACAGCCGACGGCGAGATTCTGGTCGCCGGCACCGACGGCCTGTACCGGCTCGAAGGCGACGCCGTCGGACCGGCCGACGCTTTTAAGTTGTTTGGCATGTCCCTGCCGGGTCTCGGCGAATCCGCACGGTTCGTCCGCGTCGACGACGAAACGCTGGAATGGAAACGCCCCTTCGCGGCGGCGATCGATCCAGTCTCCGGCCGCGTCGTCGTCAATATTGGAAACACGCGAGCGATGCTCAAACCAGCAGACGGGAAATATGTAGTTGAACAATCAGTTGAACACGAATCGAAAGAGGAATTGCTCATCGGCTTCGCTGGCGATCGGTATCTGTCCGCCAGTCAGAGCGGGGTGATTCACATTTTCAATGCGAATGGCAAAGGTCTGCTCGACTTACAGAATCCATTCGGAACAAACGAACCGAAACGTGTTGTCACATCACCCAATGGGCGTTGGGCCGTCGCCCTCTTTCACCACCGCAAAGTTTGGGTTTATGACAGTCAGGACGGTCGAAGTTTTGTTCCGCCGTTGAACGGTCAAGGAGACATTTCAGCGGTCGCGTTCAGCCCCGATTCTTCATTCCTCGCTGCCGACCGCTTTGGACGAATCACGCAGTACTCGCCGGAAGAATCGTTCGCCATCAAAGAAACAATGGATTCCGAACCCGACTTTCTCGAAACGCTCTACACCAGGTTCATCGATCCGGTCCACACGATCTTCCCGAAACCCGGCGAGATGGAGAACGTCGTCACCTGGCTGATGACCAGACAACAAACCATCGGCCCCGACGACACGGACGAACTCTCGGCATCACGTCAGGTCATCGACATCCAGGAACCGCTGTGGAGCAACCTCGCCTTCCTGGCCATCATGCTGACCGTAACCAGCATCCTCATCACCCGCCGCGACTTCTGAGAAACATCCCAGACTAGCATCCCTGGCGAAAACGAGTCTACTTTCTCGATCCCGACGGCAACGATTGGGAGTTCATCCAGTACCTGACCGACGACCCTGCGAAACGTCACGACTACCCGATCTCTTATAAGTGACGCCGGTGGATGTGAACCATCGTTTCGCATCGGGCAGCATTCGTTTCGGCAGACCGCGAGACTGGCTAGCATCATCCCGCTGTGCTCATCAATTCCGAACACCATTAAGTGAGCTACCAACCAATGCCTCGCCCTTTGATTGCCTCGCTCATTATCTTCCTCTCTCATTCGCTGCCGGCTTCAACGGTGCTGGCCGAACTCCAACTCGTTAGCAACGGCAAGCCGCTGGCTGAAATTGTCATCGCGGAGAATCCGCCGCGGACGACGCTTCTGGCGGCGCATGAGCTGCAGACTTA
>JBLFXD010000917.1:0-3001 GCA_047611045.1 Planctomycetaceae bacterium
CAGACACTTCTCCAGCTTGAAGAATGACTTCGTAAGTCCCGTTGTCTTCCAGCAGCCAGGTGCCGCCGGGAGCAGTCATCCGGTAACCCGCCGTCCCGGTGGCAATGTTGCTGTTTGGGCCGAACAGAAACGAAACCGGAAACTCGGTGCCGTCATCCTGCTTCCTGACGATGATGTCGCTGGCATCGAAAGTGCTGACATCTAACAACGTGTCATCGGCGAACTGAATAAAAACATTCTGGGTGGAACCACCGTCAGTTGTAATGTCAGCAGGCGGGACGAGGTTTCCATCATTGTCGACGGCGAACTGTGCACGCGGAGCGAAGGTGTCGATGTTCAACGCGGCTCCGGCATTCAGGACACCGCCAGTCGCAACGTCTCCACTCAGTCCACCGACGGTCCGAACCGAGCCAAGGATGGCGTCTCGGATTTCTTCGGCCGTGGCAAACGGACGCAATGCGGCCAGCAGAGCGACCGTGCCGGTCACATGCGGAGTTGCCATGCTGGTGCCCGTCCGGAAGATGAGTCCTCCGCCGCGGTTCAGTCCCGCGATGCCAACTCCTGGAGCGGCCAGATCGACCGAAGTTGCTCCGAAGTTGCTGAACCTCGCGAGGTTGTCGTTATTGTCCGAGGCGGCAACCGCGATGATGTTGTCGACGTCAAAACTTGCAGGAAAGAATCCGAGGTCGTTGTCCAGATCGACGCCTCGGCCAGTCACATCTCCATTACCCGCCGCCGCGACAAACAGAATGTCGGCGGTCTGCGCAGAGGTGATCGCGGTCTGAAGAACCGGATTGAAGTCTCCCAGCGAGCCCCAGCTCGCGTTCATCACTCGCACGTTGGTGCCGAACTGCGACCGCATCATCGTGGCGTAGTTGATCGCCAGAATCGCATCCGACGTCGACCCGACGAGCTGCGTGTTGAGAAACTTCAGCGGCATCAACGAGACGTCCCAGTTGATGCCCGCGACTCCGAAGCCGTTGTTACCGACGGCTCCGATCGTGCCCGCGACGTGCGTGCCGTGGCGATGATCGTCGAAGGGGTCGTTGTCGTTGTTCAGAAAGTCCCAGCCGATCAGGTCGTCGGTCAGTCCGTTGCCGTCTTCGTCGATGCCGTTTTCCCAGCGGCTGTCAACCAGCAGATCTCCCGCATCGATGAATCCATTGCCATTGTCGTCGGTGACGCTGGCCGAGTTGGCAGGCTGATTCAGATCGACAAACGTGATCAGGCCATCCGAATCGGTGTCGGTCAAAGCGGCGGCGAGACTCGCAGAAATCTCGCCCTGATTCAACCAGACATTTCGCGCGAGATCGGGATGGGTGTAATCAATGCCCGAATCGATCACCGGCACGACGACAGAATGACTGCCCGTCGTCTTATCCCATGCTTGCGGTGCGTTGATGTCAGAGTTGGACGTACCGAAGAATTGACCCGTGTTGTCGAAGCTGTATTGCTGAGCCGAGAATTGCGTATCGTCCGGCAACTGCTGAGCGAAGACGGATTGATCTTCGGTCACCGACGAAACGAGTCCGCTGCCGATAAGTTGCTCGCGAAGGTTGTTATCGGAGGACGCGTCTCGAACCAGCACCATGCCGGCTTCGCCAAGTCCGCGGACGACTGCCCCCTGAACCGAGTTCGCGTCAAGTAATCGCTGGACGCCGGCCACGTCGCCAGCCTGTGAAGTCGCAACATTGGTGAGTCGGACCAGAAAACGCGGGGTTGAAGGCTCGACATCCGAAGACTCCAGCGAGGCAAACCAGTCGTTCGAGATATTCGCAGCCGAAGTGGCGACCGCGTTCAGGTAGACACGCGACTCAAGTCGTTCGACAGATTGCTCGGTGCGTGCCTCGGCAGGCTTGAACGTGTCCGCCCAGGATCGCCGACGGGTGCTTCCTCCGAAGTTGGCCGAACGCAGCCAGTTTGACAGCAACATGAAATATCTCCGGCAGCCAATAAAGCTCATTCGGCAGTTGACGCTCTGCCTGAAACATTGTGTCTTGCACGGGCAATCACGATCTCGACTGATCGACGATGTCCCGGCTCGCCACGGGGAATCTGTCAGGACGTGGCCACAAATTCTACGAGTCGCTACGGTGCTTCGATACTTCCGCCGCAGTGGGAAGCGTAAATTGGTGGAATTGGCACGTTGTGAAAGTGAAACCTGCTGGCAGCCAGAAACGGACACAGAAAGCCGGAAAAAACTTGAGACTGGAATTTTTTCCCGATTTCCAACAGCGTCATTCCCGCGCAGGCGGGAAACAGATTGCCACGGAAGACTGGTTTCCCGCCTGCGCGGGAATGACGAGAATTGCCGTTCTCGCTGTATTCCAGAGCTTATTTCGCGGCTGAATCCTTCGTCAGACATTCAAAATACTCTGAAGACTCGGATGAAAAATGGCGCAGGAATTACTGGATCGACTTAAGCGGGGTGACGAAACGGCGGCGGGGGAACTGCTTGACCGGTACGCCTCGCGACTGATCTCGCTGGCGATGTCGCGAATTCATGGGCGTCTGCAGCGGCGGATTGATCCGGAAGATGTCGTGCAGTCGGCACTGGGCAGTTTCTTCAGGCGTGTCGCTGAAGGAGCCTACGAAGTCGACGACAAGCACGGACTGTGGCCGCTGCTGGCGACGATCACGATTAACAAGCTCCGGAAACGCATCGCATTTCACAGTGCCGACAAACGAGCCCTGGATGCGGAAGAAAGCATTTTCACCGGCGGATCCGCAGTGTCTTTCGTGCCGGCCGCACTGGCCGAGGAACCCGGACATGAAGACGAAATCGCTCTGATGGAGGAACTGGACGTCGTCTTTGCCAAACTGACACCGCTGCATCGCGAAATCGTGATGAGGGCGCTGGCTGGCGACAGTCCGTTGCTCGTGGCCGAAGGGGTTAACCGGACGGAGCGAACTGTTCGACGCGTGCTTGAGCGTTTTCGTACGATGCTGCGTGAGCGACTCGGATAAAACTCGCGGTCGGATTGCTCAGGATTTCAGCATC